>JACCXL010000357.1 GCA_013697015.1 Chthoniobacterales bacterium
TTAGAGCAGCGCGCAATCTTCGGCCAATCTGATCGCGGTGCTCAGTCGTGAGACCGCTTCGGAACACTGCCCGTGTTCCCACATCTCGATGACATCACGCGTCACAGCGCCGACTTCCTTGGGCAGAGGGTTCTGTCCCTCAGCAAAAAATCCGCGGGCCCATTCGATTGCGGACGCGGTGTCATGTTCAGCCTCCGCCGCGGCTACCAATGGCCACAAGGCCAGGAAATCGAAGCTGAGCGGCTCTTCCATGCCGTGCCAAAGTTCAATCGCTGCCCGGCCCAGCGCCCCGCACTCTGCGTAACTTCCTTGACGCCACGCCACCCAGGCGAGGTTTGCCTGAGCCATCGCAACGTATTGCGTCATCCCGAGTTTTCGAGATAACGCCAGGGCGTTCTCTGCATCCGTGTGTGCCTGGGCGATCGCGCCGAGCCGTCGATATGACAAAGCACGGTACGTGATACAGCGCGCTTGCAGGATAAAATCGCCGACGCGTTCCGCGAGCGTCAAGGCTGCGTCACACTGCGCGAGCGCGTCGCTAAAATCGCCATGCCAAATCTGGATCAACCCAAGCGCAAAACGGACGTGGCAAACCTCCGAAAGATTCGCTTCCCCTTCCGCCGCGACCACTGCGCGCTTCGCGAGATCGACGCATTCACCTGTGGGCTGAAAACGCGATTCCATCAGCAACGCCAGCGCGAGCATTTTCAAAAACTTCGCGCGCTGAATGCCGGCGCCGTGCTCTGTTATCGCAACACGATAATGGTCTGCCACGACTCGCATTTCTTCGACCATTCCCTGCCAGTAAAACAGGTGCATCCGCTCCAGTTGGATTTGCACCTTCTCTTCCCACCACTCCGGAGAACGTTCCTCGTCGCGATCGCCGAGCTCCGCATCGGCGCGATCGTAAACGCGTGCGCTATCTTCAAAATGCCGTTGCTGGCTGTGGCTGAAACCGATTTTGCGATGCAGCCGCGAGCGAGAGAGTTCGTCATTGGCCGACAGCAACGAAACCGCGGCGCCCAGCGCAACGCGCGCGGCCTCCTGCTCGCCGGTCAGCGCCAGCACGTCACCGAGATTTTCGTTCAACTTCGCAGCAAAAGCGCGATGTCGCGGATCATCGGCCGACTCAAGCACGCGTTCCTGCGCAGCAACGGCGGATCGGTAGAGGCTGATCGCTTCCGCGTTCGCGAACGTCGCCTGCGCGCGCTCCGCGGCACGACCAAGATAGAATGACGCGCGTTCGGCATTTTCCGCGCGCTCGAAATGGTAACCGAGCGGCGCGCTAAGTTCATCCACCCGGTCCGGAAAGAGCGTCTCGATCGCCTGCGCCGCGAGCTGATGCAGCTCCTTTCGCCGCGCCAGCAGCATCGAGCTGTAGGCAACGTCGTGCGTGATCGCGTGTTTGAAAATGTATTCGTCTTTCTCCAGCGCCGCCGTCTCAGAACCTAGCTGCTCGCGCGATTGAATAAATTCGCGTCGCTGCAGTTCTCCGAGAATCCCTTCGAGGCGGCGTTTTATTCGCGCGCTCTCGTCATACAGAAACATGAGCACACCATGTTGGAAGACCCGGCCGATGACTGACGCGCGCTGCAATGCCTGCTTCTGCTCGGATGGCAGGCGATCAATGCGTGCGGCGAGAACACCCTGGACGGTTTCAGGAATCTCAACCGACGCGATCCCGCGCGTGGCGGTCGCGCGCCCGTCATCGATCACAACGACCCCGGCATCAATCAACGACCGCAGTAGCTCCTCGAGGAAAAACGGATTTCCTTCCGCTCGGCTGAGGATCAACTCGCGCATTTGATCGGGGAAATTCTCGATCTTCAGCAGTTCGCGGATGAGCGAGCCGCTTTCGTCGCGGCTGAGCGGTGACAATGCGACCGTGCGGCGAATGTAATTATTATCACGCTGCTCCGCGGCGTCGCTCTTCTCCTCCGGCCGGGCCGCCGACAAAACGAGGAGCGGAATTTCGCGCGTGAGCGGCAGCAGAGTCTCGTAAACTTGCTTGGAAGAAGGATCGCACCAGTGCAGATCCTCCCACACGAGCACGAGCGGCTCCTTTGCCGCGCGCCCGCGCACGTAATCGCGAACCGCCGAGAGAATGCGCGCTTGGAGCGCTTCGCCGGAAAGAAATTTCACGCGCTCCTCCTCCGCTCCATCCAATGGCAGCGCGAGCATGGACGCGAGATAAGGGAACAACCCCGCGTCGCCGTGTTCGTCTCCGCTGCGTCGCAGCGCGTCGCCAATTTCTCCCGGAGACGCAATAGCCGAGAGGCGCAGCAGATCAAGCATGATCTCGCGGGCGAGCCAGTAACTCATGCTGCTCGTGTAGGAAAGCGCGCGACCTTCCGCCCAGCGGATGTTCGGCGCTGCTAATGCGCGTGCTTCGGCGAGCAGCCGACTTTTGCCGAGCCCTGCTTCGCCCACGATTGCGAGCACACTCCCCTCGCCGCGACCGAGCGCAGCGACAGCTTCGCGTGTCATTGCTAATTCGCGGTCGCGGCCGACGAGCGGGGCGTGCAAGCCTTGTATTCCGCGCATCGTTTTCGGCGCCGCTTTTAACCCCGTCAGCCGATACACTTCCACGGGCGCTTCTTTGCCTTTGAGCACCAGTGGCGGCACCGCCTCATACTCGAATATGCGATTCGTTAGGCGATAGGTCGTGGGCCCGACAAAAATCTCCCCGATGCAGGACGCATCCTCGAGCCGAGCGGCAACATTCACCGCATCTCCCATGACGGAGTAATCGCGCCGGTTCCGCCCACCGATCTGCCCGGCGACGACTAATCCCGTGTTAATGCCGAGGTGCAATCCGAGTTCAGTTCCGTGCGCGCGGTTGAACGCCGCGATCGCGCTCATCATCTCGAGCGCCACTCGCAGCGCCCGCTCGGCATCGTCTTCATGTGCGATCGGCGCACCGAACAGCGCCATGATCTCGTCGCCAATAAATTTGTCGATTGTGCCCTCGTATTTCTGCACGACCGGCACCAGCGCATCGAAGCACGCGTTGATCAGCTCACGCACCTTTTCCGGATCGAGCTGTTCCGAGAGCGCGGTGAAGCCCGACACGTCCGCGAACACGATTGTCACCAGCTTGCGCTCGTCGGCTGCGGCCTCGTCAGCACGACCGGTCTCCATGCGCGCCAACTGCTGACGCAACGCCGCGACCGCCGGATCTACGACGATGTCCCCAAGCACGGCGCGCTGCGCCTCCAAGCCCGAAATGGCAGCGCTCAGCTTCTCAATTTCGCCGTCGAACTCAGACATACAGACGCGGCACGCGCATGGAGCACAGCCCGTCGACGGTTCTAATAAATATCCGGCCCGCAATCGAGCCGTGTTTTTGCTTACTTCGCCAGCTCGTAGAGATATTCCACGAACGACATCACCGCGCCATCGTATCCCTGGATCTTCGGATTCGTCGAATCGATGACGTAATACTCATCCGGCGCGTGCGCGCCGCTGCCGTGACCGAGGCCGAAATGTCCCGCCGCGAGCTTGAGCGGTTCGCCGGTGAAAACATAACCCGGATATGAGCCCGCATTGCGCGGCCACATCACCGGTTCGATGCCCGCGCGTTTCAAGACCGAAATCTGCGCCTGAATTAGCGGCGTGTTCGCCGAGGTGCTCGTCGGGTCATAGCCTCCGCTCATGTTCACTTCGATGTCGCCGAAGCCGCGCTTCGCCAGATGCGCTTTGATCGCCGGCACCACGTCCGCCGCCTTCATGTCGGGCACGAGCCGGAAATCCATTTTCGCGATCGCCTTGTGCGGCAACACCGTCTTGCCGCCCGGCCCGGTATACCCGCCGACGAGACCTTCGATGTTCGCCGTCGGCTGCGATTCCAACCGCACGTTCGCCTCCTCCCATGGCAGATCATTGATCCAATGCTGCACGCTCAGCTGCTTCTTCGATTGCGCTTCGCTCCGAATTTTCGAAGCGTTCTCGATCATCGTTTTTTCCTCCGCGCTGATCGGCCGCGGCTTCGCGTAACCGTCGATCGCAATCTCATTGCCGTCCTCCGAAACGAGCGTGTTTAGCGCCTTCACGAGATGCCACGCCGGACTATCGACCATCGCCTTGAGCGAGGAATGAATGTCCTTCGCCGGACCGCGACCCCACTTCTCGCCGCTCGACACCAACTCGAGTTCCACCACGCCTTTCGCGCCAAGGCTGACCGTGACGATCCCGTCCAAATCCTGCATCGTTGACGGCATAAACACGCCCATGCATTTCGATAACGCCGCCTGCACTTCCGGCCGATGCACGATCTGTCCGATGTGCGGCGAACCAATCTCCTCCTCACCTTCCGCGACCATCACCAGGTTCACTGGCAGCTTCTTGCCCACGCCGCGAATCGCATGCAGCGCCGCGAGGAACGCCGCTTCCGGTCCCTTCTGATTCACCGCGCCACGACCGACGATCGCCTTGCCGAGCCCCGGCTTCTCCACCAGCGCCGCATCGAGCGGGGGCGACGCCCACTCCGCCGGATCGAATTGCTTCACGTCGTACATGAAATAAAGGCCGACCGTCTTCGGCGCGCCCGCATCGAGCACTGCGAACACGCCCGGCTTCCCGTCCGTCTCCACGCGCGTCGCCTGCTGAAACCCGGCGTCGCGCGCCAGCTTGATCATGAACTCCGTGCCATCCGGATACCCGCGATTCTCCGCCGCGATCGACGGCAGATGAATCCAATCCTGCAACCGCTTCACCGCCTCCGCATGCCGCTTCCCGATCTCCGCCTTGATGTCCTCGTTTTCCGCTGCGTAGAAAGAGTGAACACCGATGATGCTGATCAATGCTGCTACCGCAGGAACGAGAAAAGATTCGCGATTCATAGAGATCTTCACCGTCTTATCACACCACGAATGTGGCAATTCAAACCTATTTGATGTTGGCCCGGAGCGTTGGACGGTTACTCCTATGAAACGGCACTTGAGTTGCTCTCCATATCGTCTTGATATCGACGCATGACCACGCTGTCCCCCACGCAAGCCCGCACCAACTTGTCATCGCTGCTCAAACGCGCCGCAAAAGGCGAAGACATCGGGATTCTGCACGGCGATCAGGTCATCGCTTTACGTCCAGTCAGCGTTCATTCCGACGACTACGCGCTGCGGGAGTATGGCCTCGCGGAAAAGGAACTCGACCGGTTTGTAGAACGAGCCGACCGGCAGATCGCGCGCGAGCGAAGGGCTGGCACGATTAAGCGCTATACCGGCGACTTGGAAGCCGACATTGCAAATTGATCTTTCGCGGCCGTTTCGGGAAGTAGCTCGCGGTTTCGCGAAACCTCGTCGCCGGGAGATTGCTCGTGTGATTGATGCTCTCCAGAGCGGCTTCGGTTCGCCCCATCTTCACTCCGGCCTGGGAATTCGCCGGCTCCGGCGGAACTATTTCGAGTGTCGCGTAGGCCTACAGATCAGACCTATTTTCCGAGCCGAGCGTGGCGTGCTCCATTTTATGACTGCTGGAAGCCACGACGACATCCGCAAATTCATCAAGACTCTCTAGAGCTTCCCGATCTCCGCCTTGATGTCTCCGTTTTCCGCTGAGTAGATGGTGAGCGCCCACGGCGAGCCCGAGCACGGTCAGGGCAGTGACAAAGCAGTTCGCCGTTTCATGGAAACTTGATCCGACTTCGAAGAGGCAATTTCAATCCCCAAAGTCGATGATTCTGCGTTGACAACCCGATTGCGTCCATTCATGATCGCGGCTCGAAGGGCACGGTCACACGGTCATGGCACCAGAATCCAAAGAAGACGATTCGAGAAAGAAGCGCAAGCAGCGAAAGATTGAGTTCGATATGTTCGTCCGCGATCTCGAGCCGGAAGAGGACGAGAAAATTCGCGGTGGTGGTCGGGAGACCGGCGGCCAGAAAAAACTCGCCGACGATCAAAACTCCAAGCGTCCCTGACTCAGCCAGGCCGGCAGAGAGCGCTGACTGACGGGCTCGCTGCCGAAATTGCGGCGCACCGTCTCGGGCGATGTAACCGCACGAATAGTCTTCTGAGGTTTAAGCGGTGCCTAGCACGACATACGCTTCATATGAGGTGATGGGTCAGCATAAAACAGCAGTAAATCCTCATACGTGACAAAGCACGGCAGAAGCGGGCGGCTTGCGCGCACCGTGTCCAACGAGGCCAGCGGTCTCGTGATCGCGATCGCACTGGCTGTGTTGACGGGCTGGGTTTTCCACATT
>JACCXL010000370.1 GCA_013697015.1 Chthoniobacterales bacterium
AACGCTTGCACAGGGTGAGCGCGATTTATAAAGCGGAATCAGGGCGACTCGACGTCTACGTCATGAACGAGCTCGGCGAGGATCACGCAGCGCTCGCCGGCGCAAAGCTGGTCGCGACTGTTTCCGACACCGAGGGCCACGGCAAAGCGGCGGTCGAGTTCGATCCGCAAGGCGCCCGCTATGTTGCGTTGCGCTGGAGCGAACCTGCCCGCGGGCGCGAGCCTTTCGAGATCTCAGAAATCAGTGCTTTCGGCGATGTGCCGCTCGGCTTGCTAGACGTGCTACCAATTCCGAATGCTTTTGCGAGCAATCAGGTCCTTCCTCCGTTGCCGGAGACTCCGCCGTTTATTCCGGTCGTGAGTCCGTAGGCGCGGTCGTCGAAATAATTTTCCGCATCAGCGCTTCGGCAGCGTCCCGCGCGGCTTCGTAATCCGGCAAGCCAATGACGGCTAGCTCGAGGAGCCGTTGCCCTAAATTTCGCTGGCCATTCCAAGCCGCCCGTAAGCGACTGCGCGAACTCCATTCGCCGGAGTCGGCAGCGCTGCGTTCCGGCCGGCTGCTCCTGTCTTCCTGGATACAGACGAAAACGAAGAGCGGCTGAGATTCCTGCGCGAATTCATAGGCGCGAAGCGGGAGGTGAAGTGAACCTTCTTCGAACTGGAAGCTCGGCAGCCGTCCGCGAAAAGTTCGGCCAATCGCCGGGAGGCAAATGTCTGGCGAATGACTGCGGACCAGTTGCAGCGCAGTTCGTTGCGGCTGCCAGCGGGCAAAGAAGCCCCACCAGCGAACGCTCGGCAGTTCCTCCCAGGTCGCGCTCGAGGCGTCGTTGTAACGAAGGATCGCGCGGGTCGATTCGTCGATACTGAGCGGCCGATAAGCTGCGCTCCCGGCGGGCCATTGCGCTTCCCATGTTGGCCACGAAAACAGCCGCCGTTCGTGACTTCGATACCAGATTTCGCTGCCCGCAAAAATCAGCGCGAACCATAGGAGCGTCGCCGCTGGTTCCCACAAAGACGAAGCTCGCAGAGAAGGTCGATCGGAAGTCGCACTGGGAGGCTGCTTTCCTTTAAACGCAAAGGCCGCGAGCCCGAGTCCAGCCATGCCGACGATCAGCACCGCGTTCCCGATCAAATCGTGCCACTGGTGAAGCGCTGGAATGCCGACGCGCGCCGCAACGATGACGAGAGTCGTGGCGCGCAGAATGTTGCAAGCAAACATCCACGCGCACCCGACCAGCAACAGCACCAGACGGCGGCGCCAGGCCAACCGCAGTAGTTCACCGAGAAACAGCGAAACCATGATCGCCGCCTGCAGGGTTTTCACACCGCTGCACGCTTCATCTACCCCGACGAATCCATCCGCCAGCTGGATGACATTACCAAGCTGGTAGGCTGCGATCCCCGTCAGCCCGGCTGCCTCGACCGCCACCGATGCGACCACCCGCGTCAGCCCATGAACGACGACGTTCTCGAACTGCACTGGCCACGGAACGGCGACGAGCAGAAAACAGATCGGAAACGCGAAATGCGCAGCCCAGCTGCGGCCGCCCTTCCGCCACAAGTCGATGAGCGAAAACGAGACTACCATCAGTGCGAGAATCCAGCTGAGTAAACGCCAGTCCGGGTTTGCTTCTTCCACGACTCGCAACGGCAACAAAAGCGCGAGCAGTATCCACCCCACCACGCACAGCTTCTTTTGCGCGGTCGGCGCTAGCGGCGCTGGCCGAGTTTGCCAACGAAGATAAAAGAGAAAGCCAGCGAGAAACGGCACCGCCCAGCCGTAGTTGTATCGCGCATTTAACGTCCATTCATCGTGCAGGTGGGCAAACAGCCAGAGCCATAACGCCCCTGGAATAATCCATGACAGCTGACGCGCAGCGCGAGCGAACATTGTCGCGGATATTAGCTGGGCAAGGAGCCCAACCAAGCGAGAATCGCGTCTAGGAATTTCTGTGGGTATCGTCGCGCGATCGCACCGATCGCGACGTCACGCAGCCGCGGCGCAGCGCTCGGCCGATGCGGTGCGGAAAGAACTGTCGTTCCAATGCGCTAACGTTCCGTTTTCGGGAAGTTCCCGTTCCCCCTCCAGACGCGTGCGGATCGTGATCTCCGAGCACGAAAGTTTTCCGCAACGGCAGGGATGCTGCTGAACCAGCAAACGTGGGAATGCATATCACTCGCCGATCGCGCGCGCGAAACCGTCGAATTTTCTCCGCGTCGGCTACCGCGCTCATCGCCTGTTTCGTGATCGTTGGCTGGCGCTTCGATATCGGACTTCTGAAAACAGCTCTTCCGGGGCTCGTGGCCATGAATCCGATTTCGGCCGTGGCCTTTCTGTTCGCGGCCCTTTCGATCACGTTTTTCAGCTTTCCACTCGTCTCCTTCGGCACAATCTCATGTCAGGGCAACCCCGTCTCGCTTGCCACTCCCACCGGGAAAAATGCGGGCAGAACGATGGCGCGCCGCCTTCTTCCCGCGGCCATCCTAGTACCAGCCGCGATCGGCTGGCTTCGGTTGGAAGGACAGCGGACAGAAATCTTCGACAACGAGATGGGCCTCGCGCTTCAGACGGTCGCCAACATGGTATTCTTCGCCTTCGTGGTCATCTGGAACGCGCGTCTGCTCTCACGCACCGACGCAGAGCGGAGCAAAGCAGAACTGCTACTGCGCCGCGCCCATCGTGAACTTGAGAGCCGCGTGCACGAAAGAACGGAACAGTTTTTCACTGCTAACCAGTCGCTGCAGCTCGCAAGCGGCGAGCTTGAGGACCGCGTGCGAGAACGCACCGCGATATTAGCCGAAACCGAAGCTCGTTTGCACGCCATCGTTGAAAACGCGAATTCCATTATCCTGGTCAAGGATCTCGAAGGTAAAATCATCCTCGCAAATCAGCGCTTCGCCACGTTAGTCGGGCGACCGAAAGAAGAGATTATCGGACGCACCGATTACGACTTCTTTCCGAAGAAAATCGCAGACGAGTTCCGCGCGCACGATCTCGAAGCGATCCGCATCGGTGCTGTGACAGAGAAAGAAGAGACGGTCCCGAGAAGCGACGGCAGCTGCCACACCTTCATCGCGAATAAGTTCCCGCTGCGAGACTCCAACGGAAACATCTACGCGTTTTGCGACATTTCCACTGACATCACCGAGCGCAAGCAGATGGAGGACACGCTCCTGGAGAATCAGCGCGCCCTGGAAGCCTCCGTATACGCCAATCAGCTGATCATGGATAACTCGCGCGACGTCATCTGCACCGTGGATGAGGCGGGTCGTTTCGTGACTGTGAACGCGGCTTGCGAAACTCTCTGGGGTTACACAACAAAAGAATTAGAGGGAAAACGATACATCGAAATGGTCCTGGCCGAGGACCGGGAGAAAACGAACCGCGTGGCCGCGGAAATTGTCGCTGGGGCCGCCGCGAGCGATTTCGAAAATCGCTATGCCCGAAAAGATGGTTCAATCATTCACATGCTGTGGTCTGCCTACTGG
>JACCXL010000387.1 GCA_013697015.1 Chthoniobacterales bacterium
AGCGCGCGCGGACTTACAGGTGCGAGATCTGCGCTTCGAGCAGTCTAAGAACCTCGAGCCCGCGACGTTCGATCTCACTCTGCAAACCCAGGAAAACCGTCTCACGCTGACTGGCGCTTTGAAGCAGGCAAAAATCCAGCCTCTGCAGATCGAAGCCAGCATGCCGTTGAACCTGCCCAGGATTGCACGCGAGCGAAAATTCGACGAGCAGACGCCAATTGCCGCGAAGCTGCAGTTGCCGCGCAGTTCCGTTAATTTTTTGCGGCAATTCGCGCCTCCGATCCAGGAATTGGATGGCGATCTCGCGCTCGACGTGAAGATCGACGGCACGATTGCGCGACCGGTCCTGAGCGGCGCGGGAGACATCACGGTTAATGTCGCCCGCTTCAAGAACGCGACCCTGCCGGCCGTGCACGGATTTAAATCGCGCCTCGTCTTCACGCGTGACACGCTTACGTTCGAGCGCTTCAACGGAGACCTCGCGGGGGGGCCGTTTACGGTCGGCGGCCGCGTCACATTCCCGAAGCTCACGAATCCGAATCTCGATTTTCAGCTCAAGGCCAACAGTGTTCTGGTGGCGCGCAACGATTCGCTGACGGCGCGAGCTGACGTTGACGTTCGTGTGGCCGGTCCGCTGAATGCCGCCAATGTCACGGGGAATGTCGCGGTAACGAACAGTTCGCTACTCAAGAACATTGATTTGATTCCGATTGGTTTGCCTGGCCGGCCCGCGCCCCAGCCGCCCTCGGATCGATTTGACATTTCCTTTCCGGATCTGCCCCTGCGCGACTGGAAATTCGATGTCGCGATCAAGACAAAAGATCCGTTTCTTATCCGGGGCAATCTCGCGAATGGCGGCGCCATCAGCGATCTGCATCTAACCGGCACGGGACTTCATCCCGGCCTTCAGGGAACGGTGCGACTGGAGAATGTAGAAGCCACGTTACCCTTCAGTCGCCTCGAGATCGCGTATGGATTCCTCTATTTCGATCCGAGTGATTCCTTCAATCCAAAAATCGATTTGCACGGCACCTCGTTAATCCGCGATTACACCGTGCACGTTTATGTCTACGGTTCGTCGCTCGCTCCCGAAGCCATTTTTACGAGCGAGCCTCCCTTGCCGCAGGAGGAGATCATATCCTTGCTCGCGACCGGCACAACTCGGGAAGAATTGACCGGGAACAACAACGTCCTGGCTGGCCGCGCCGCGACGCTGCTGGTGCAACAGCTCTACCGCAAAATCTTCAAGAAAGGCGCTGCCACGAAGAGCAACTCTGTTTTCGATCGACTGCAGGTCGATGTCGGGAACGTGGATCCGCGCACGGGTCAGCAATCCGCGACGGCGCGGTATAAAATAAATGACCAATTCGTGCTCGTTGGCGACCTAGGCGTGGGCGGCGATTTTCGCGGCATGGTACGGTATCTGATCCGATTCCGCTGAGATGCGACGCATCATCTGCTCTCTCGTTTTCTGCGGAGCTCTCTTCCTCCGCAGCGCCGCCGGGCAGACGGCGGTAGAGGTGCCGCGGCCGGAAGAAAAGGACCGGCGCGATCGCGCGGTTGCACGTCAGCAGGATAAGCGAGCCCAGCACACAAATGTGATCGAGTTCCGCGGAGAGAAGGCTTTCGCGGAGGCCGAACTGCGCTCGCAGTTGAAAGAGCAAATCACAACGCTGGATGAATTCGGCCTGACCGCAGCGCGCGGGGACGACATTGCCTTTTTTCTTGAGCTCTTTTATCGGAAGCACGGCTACTCGAAGGTCGACGTGCATTACACGATCGAGTCCGGAGATCATCTCCGGCTTGATATTGCGGAAGGTCCGCTCGTCACGCTAGGCCAGGTTCTCTTTGTGGGGAATCAGCATGAGCCGACCGACAAGCTCTTCGAGTACGCGGTTGGTCCGACGCGCGAGCGTTATTCAAAGTTACAAAAGAGCCTGCCGTTCGTCGCCGCGGACGTGGAGGAAGGCGCCGATCTCGTGCATCGCCTCTACATCTCCGAAGGATTTCTCGACGCCGTCGTCGCGCCGCCCATTTACCATTTTCACGACGACAACGCGCAGGTCGACGCAACGATTCCGATTACGGAAGGGAAACAATATTTTTTCGGAGAGATCGGCTTCAGCGGGGAGACCATTTATGGGCCCGAAGCGTTGCGCGGCCAGATGCGCGATCTCCTCGCGCAGCCCTACACCGAGCAACGGATCGCGGATATTCCCCGGCGCCTGCAGGCCTACTTCAAGGCGCGCGGCTATTATGGAGTGAAGGTCGACGCGACCGGAGATCCGCGGAGCACTCGCAACGGGCGCGTGCCTGTCCATGTCAGCATCCTTCCCGGTCCGCTCTATCATTTTGATGGAGTAACCGTCAACGGGCTCATGCGGCTCCGACCTAGCTTCATCCAAAAGCGCTTCGGCAAGTTACACGGGGAAACCTACAGCCCCGACGTGCTGGATGAAAAATTCCGTGATCTGATGCGAACAGGATTGTTCAATGTCTTACAGATCAAGCCGACGCCGATCGGAGGAAACCTGCTCCGTCTCGATGTTTCAGCGGAAGAAGCAAAGAGCAAAGAATTCGGATTCTCGCTCGGATATGGAAGCTATGCGGGCGCGATCGTGGGCGTCTCCTTTCGGGACCGCGACCTCTTCGGTTACGGCCGTCCCCTCACGACCTCGGTCGAATATTCGCAGCGCGGCTACAAAGGAGAAGTGCTCTGGGATGATCCGTGGTTTCTCGACAGCGATTTTGGTTTCAAGTTCCACCTCTCGGCGCTGACGTTTGATTACGATGGCTACACGAAATTCGAGCTCGGCGGCCGGATCGATCTAACGCGTAAATTCGGCAAGCACTACGAGGCCGGACTCGTTTTCTCCGAGCGGCACGTCGAGGTCACCACGTCCGATATATTTCCGCCCATCTTGCTTGGCCAGACTTCTTACTTCGTCAGTTCCATCGGCTTCACGCAAACGCTTGATTTGCGTGACAGCAAAGTGATTCCGAGCCGCGGCGTCGTCTTCGACAACACTTTCGATGTCGCTTCGAGTGCGCTCGGTGGCGACGTCGATTTCGTCCGCAGCACCTTCCGCGTCACTTACTTCATTCCGTTCAGTCGGACGACCCCGACCAATACCGACGTCAGCACGTTCGGCAGTCGGTCGCAGCTGAGTTGGTTCCAGCGTTCGTCCATTGCGATCGGCGCGCGCATGGGGATCATTCATTCGCTTAACAACACCGGTTCCGATGACGCGCTCGAGATTCCGATCGACGAGCGCTTCTTCAACGGCGGAAGCAACACAGTGCGCAGCTTCGGCGAGCGCGACCTCGGCCCGCGGGACCGTCACGGCTTTCCGATCGGCGGCGAATTCTTCAGTATTTACAACATCGAATATACGTTCCCCATCTTCGGAGAATTGCAGGGCGCCGTTTTCGTGGACGCAGGCAATCTACTGCCGAGCGCGGAAGAGCCGGGATTCGATGAAATGCGCTACGCTGTCGGCGCCGGACTTCGCTATAAACTTCCGATTGGTCCGATCCGCCTGGATTATGGCGTGAACCCGGATCCGCATCCGCACGACGACCCCGGTGCGTTTCATTTCAGCTTCGGCTTCGCGTTTTGATCTGCGTGATCGGGCATGAGCCGGGAGATTCGCGTTTCGAAAAACTCGCCCCGCGCACCATGTCTGCCAATACGAGGTGAACCGAATGTAGTCACGGCGCTCGGGACCGCGCGGGAACCAATCACAAGCCCGTTACTACAAATTTTCTAGATCATCATTTGCTGTTTCAAGTGGCGACGCGCCGATCTTCCTCGCCTTTTGATTGTTGGAGTGACGACTGCTTGCTTACGAAAGTAGAGATCGCCTAGGGAAGTGATAGTTTGCCTCTGAGATCGAAATGAAGACTGTGTTGACAGGCTTGGCCCTCTGCCTGGTGTGCGCGGCTACCCCGAAAGCTTTCGGGGTGCCGGAGAAAGTTTCTCTCATCAAAATCGACGGAGCGATTGGGCCGGCGACAGCGAGCTACATTTCGCGAAGTATCGATGAAGCCCGGGCGCAGAACGCACAGTGTCTGGTCATTCAACTCAACACGCCGGGCGGCTTGCTCGATTCGACACAAACGATCGTGCAAAGCTTTTTGGGCTCGACTGTGCCAGTGGTGGTTTATGTCGCTCCGACGGGCGGGAGTGCGACCAGTGCCGGTTGCTTTATTACCATTGCCGCGAGCGTCGCGGCGATGGCGCCGGCCACGACCATTGGCGCTGCGCACCCGGTGATGCTAGGCGGTAATCCAACCGGCGCGGAAGAGAAGGTTGACGAAACCATGAAGCAGAAGCTCGAGAATTTTTCCGTTAGCTACATCGAGACGATCGCGGCCAAACGTCATCGCAATGTCGAGTGGGCAAAATCCGCGGTGAAGGAAAGCGCGTCGATCAGCGCGGAGAAAGCGCTCGAGTTAAAAGTCATCGATCTGATCGCTGCCGATCTACCGCAACTGTTAAAGCAATTGGAGGGTCGCGTGGTCGATGGCAAAACCCTCAAGACCGCGCACGCCGAGGTCACTGAGATCAAGATGTCGGCATCCGAGCGCGTTTTCCAAAAGCTCTGGCGGCCCGAGGTCATGTTTATTCTCATGCTCATCGCGATCTACGGAATCAT
>JACCXL010000394.1 GCA_013697015.1 Chthoniobacterales bacterium
GTTCCGTTCCGAAGACGGGGGCGTGACCTGGAAGCAACTCCAGGGCAACGGCCTGCCGGACGGCATTCTCGGCCGCATCGGCGTGGCGGTTTCCGGCGCGGACGCGAATCGAATCTACGCGATCATCGAAGCGAAGGAGGGCGGCATTTATAAATCGGAAGACGCGGGCGAACACTGGGTGCGCGTGAACGACGACGGCCGCTTCCGCCAGCGGGCGTGGTATTTCAGCAAGGTCTACGCCGATCCGAAATCTCCCGATACGCTCTATGTCTTGAACACAGGATTGTTCCGTTCGGTCGACGGCGGAAAGACGTTCAACCTCCTGCCGGCGCGACACGGCGATCATCACGGGCTCTGGATTGACCCGCAAAACCCGAATCGCGTCGCGAACGCAAATGACGGCGGCGCCAGCGTTTCGACCGACGGCGGCAAAACGTGGACGACGCAACAAAACCAGCCGACGGCGCAGTTCTACCACGTCGCAGTGGATAACGCATTTCCGTATCACATCTACGGCGCGCAGCAGGACAATTCGAACGTCGGCATCGTGAGCCGCTCGGAAGAAGGGGTGATCGGGCCGCACGACTGGTTCATCGCGGGCGGCGGCGAATGCGGGTTCGTCGTCCCGACGCCGCGCGACTGGCATATCATCTACTCGAACAACGAAGGTTTCCTGACGCGTTACGATAAATTAAAGGAGCAAGCGCAGGATGCGAGCGTGGTGCCGCTGGATTGGGCTGGGCACGGAGCGAATGACGTGCCGCATCGCTTCCAATGGGTCACGCCACTGTTGGTCTCGATGCACGATAAGGAATCGAAGACGCTCTACACGGCGGCGGAAGCTGTTTTCAAATCAACCGACGAAGGGCAATCGTGGACGCAGATCAGCGCTGATCTGACGCGGAACGATAAGAGCAAGCAGTTGCCGAGCGGTGGCCCGCTCACGAACGACATCACGTCCGTCGAATATTTTGACACCGTCTTCGCGCTGGCGGAGTCGCCCTTGCAAGCGGGCACGATCTGGGCCGGGACGGACGATGGCCTCGTTCACCTCACGACCGACGACGGAAAGACCTGGGCGAATGTTTCACCGAAGCTTCCGGAGTGGAGCACGATCGCGTTGATCGATGCGTCGACCTTCGATGCGAACAGCGCCTACATCGCGCTCGATCGTCACAAGCTGGACGATCTCAAGCCCTACATTTTAAAAACGAACAACGCCGGCAAAACGTGGACCGCCATCACGACCGGAATTCCAGACGGCGCAAATGTGCATGCGGTGCGCGAAGATCCGCGCCATCGCGGCCTTCTCTATGCGGGGACCGAGCTCGGCGTTTACGTTTCCTTTGACGACGGCGCGCGCTGGCAACCGCTGCAGTTGAACCTGCCGGTCTCGCCGATTCACGATCTGGTCGTAAAAGATGACGATCTGGTCGTGGCCACGCACGGACGTTCTTTCTGGGTGCTCGATGACCTGACGCCGTTGCGCCAGGTGAATGCGCAATCCGCCCAAACCGACGCGCTCCTCTATCAACCGCAGACGGCGCTGCGGCTCCATTACCCTTCCGAGTTCGACAAGCGCCAGCCTGTCGGCAACAACCCACCGGCCGGAGCGATTCTGAATTATTATCTCAAGACCGCCCCAAAGGATGAGGTCACGATCGATATCCTCGACGCGCAGGGGAAGCTGGTGCGCCATCTCTCGAGCAAGGAAAAGAAGGATAACGATCAGCCTCCGGAATGGCCCGACCGTGTGGAAACGCCCAAGACGCTTCCGGTGAACGAAGGCATGAATCGTTTTGCGTGGGACTTGCGCTACGACGATCCGGTCCAGATTCCCGGCTCGTTCTATTCAGGCGACGGACCGAAAGGACAGCTCGCCACGCCTGGCGATTATCAGGTGAAACTGACTGTCGGCGGGACGAGCCAGACTGTGCCGCTCCACCTCGTGATCGATCCGCGGATGCAAGGCGCGGAGCCGGCGGTGCAGAAGCAGTTCGCGCTTTCCACACAAGTGAAAGAAAACATTTCGCAGCTCCATCAAGCGGTGAACGAAATTCGCGACATGAAGGCAGAGGTCCAGCGGCTGCACAAACGACTTGGCGAAGACGCGCGCGTGAAGCCGGCCCTCGATGCAGCGGACGACCTGACGAAAAAGATGTCGACCGTCGAAGAGCAACTGATTCAGGTCAACATGAAGGGCTCGGAGGCGAACCTCGCATTCCCGAACATGCTCAACGAGTCGTTCGATACTTTCAGTCACGTTCTAGAGGCGGCCGATAACGAGCCGACGCAGCCGCAGCAAGACGTTTTCAAAATGCTGGGCGGACGGCTGAACGAGCAGTTGCAGCGCTGGGCGCAGATCAAAAAGGACGACGTGCCCAAGGTCGGCGCGATCATCAAACAACTCGATCTCCCCGCCTTCCCAGTGCCGGCGAATCCGGCACAGCACTAACGGCGATCAGTTTTTATCCACGCTGTATTTGCCCGGCCCGATGAACGAAAGGCTGACGAGAATGATTGTCATTTCGACCGGAAGCAGTCGCGCTTGAAAGGCGGAGCGGCTGCTGAAAGTGGCCGCGAGATCGACCAGTGTCAGCATGAGTGCAAGAAGAACTCCGACGCGAAAGAAAAGGCCGAAGATCATAAAGACGCCTCCGATCGAGCCGGCCAGCGCGCCGGCGAAGCCCCACCACGCCAGATGAGCATGGAAGTTCAACGCGCGCATGGCAGATCCGAATTGTGCCCAGCTGTGCTGACCGCTTAGCAAGATGGGTCCACAGATCAGGATGAAGATCAGCCCGATGCTCGCGCGCAAAAGCAGTAATCCAGTCTCGCGATATTTCCCAAGAAACTTCAGCATGGCGCAGATGGTGCCGTGCGCGTTTGCGAAATGCAATCCCGCGCCACGCACTTCCTCGTCGTCGTGATTACGCGCGCCGTCCTCCTGGCAGCGGGCCGCGGCACGCGCATGCGCGAACTGACGGCAGATCTACCAAAGCCGATGCTGCCAGTGCGCGGGAAGCCCGTCTTGCAACACATCGTGGAAGGTTTACGACTGACCGGTGTGCGCGACTTCCTTATCGTCGTCGGCTGGCACGCGGAAATTGTGCGCGATTTTTTCCGCGAAGGGAGACGCTTTGATGCGCGGATTAGTTACATCACGCAGGAGGTGCAGGACGGCACCGGCCGCGTCGTCGATCTCGCGCGCGAGTTCGTCGGGGACAAGCCCTTCATCCTCAGCTATGGCGACATCCTGGTGGATGAAGGCAACTACGCTCGACTCGCGGATCTGCGCGAAGATGTGGAAGC
>JACCXL010000405.1 GCA_013697015.1 Chthoniobacterales bacterium
GATTGGCGCCGTCCGATCGGCTCGAGATTTACGGTAATCTGGGAACACTCACCTACGATTTCGGTTCCGATCAAATCAGCGCAGGTCTCGCGGGCGATCGCGCCCTGCACGCGGTCGAATTAACTCCTGAACTCGAAGGTGGATGGCGGGTCGAGGAAGATTTCATTGCGGCGGTCAAATCGCGTGGTCGCGTGCGGCCCCATCCTGATTTTGAGGATGGCGTGAAGTACATGCGCGTGGTGCAGGCGGTGGAGGATTCGCGCGCGCGCGCCGAGTGGGTCAAGATTTCCGCTTAACGCCTCGGCGGAACGGTCTTCGCCGCGGGCGTTAAAGCATCGCGCCGCGCATGATCAGCAGCGCGAGGCTGAAATAAATGATCAGCCCGGTCACGTCCACGAGCGTCGCCACAAAGGGCGCTGAAGAAGTGGCTGGGTCCGCGCCGATGCGTCGCAAAATAAACGGCAACATCGAACCCGAAAGTGATCCCCAAAGGACGACTCCGATGAGCGCGATCCCGACCGTGAGCGCCACCAGAATCCAGTGCGGCCCGTAGACATTCGAGAATTGCGCCCAGACGGCGACGCGCAGAAACCCAATCGATCCGAGCACGCAACCGAGCATCAGTCCCGCGAGAAATTCCTTGCGCATCACCCGCCACCAATCGCGCAAAGTCACTTCGCCTAACGCCATCGCCCGAATGATCAGCATCGAGGCTTGCGAGCCTGAGTTGCCGCCACTCGAGATAATCAGCGGAAGAAAAAGCGCGAGCACCACCGCCTTCGCGATCGCGCCTTCGTAGTAGCCCATCGCCGACGCGGTTAGCATTTCGCCGAGGAACAAAACGACGAGCCAGGTCGCTCGTTTCCGCACCATTCGCCAAAGGGGAATGCGCATGTACGGCTCATCCATCGCCTCCATGCCGCCGAATTTCTGAATGTCCTCGGTCGCTTCCTCTTCGGCGACGTCGAGCATGTCGTCGATCGTTACCAGCCCGACGAGCACGCCGCCGGAATCGAGCACCGGCAACGCGCTCCGGTCGTACTTTCGGAAAACATTGACCGCGTTTTCCTGCGAATCCGTGACCGAGAGCGCGACGAAAGTTTCATCCATCAACTCACTCACTTTTTTGTCGAGCGGAGTGAGCAGGAACTCGCGAATCCGCAGGTCGTCGATCAGCTTGCCGCGATCATCGACTACATAGATCACGTTCAGCGTCTCCGAGTCCTGCCCGTTTTCGCGCACGTAATCGAGCGTCTCCTTCACCGTCCAAGCCGCATCGACCGCGATCAGGTCCGGCGTCATCAAACGCCCGACGCTGCCTTCCGGATAACCGAGTAGTGCCTGCGCGACGTTCCGTTCTTCCGGCGTGAGCAGCCGAATCAATTGGCGCGCCGCCGCGCTTGGCAACTCTTCGAGCAAGGCCGTGCGATCGTCCGGCGACATCTCGTTCAAAATTCCCACCACTTGCTCGTGGGCCATGCCCCGGAGCAGCTGTTGCTGCGCTTCGACGTCGAGATATTCGAAAACGTCGGCCGCGAGATCGTGCGGAAGGACGCGGAAAATGATGACCTGCTCGTGTTCCGGCATGTCCAGAATCACTTCTGCGACGTCGGCCGGCGGCCATTCGCGAAAAAGTTCGCGCAGAGCGGTGAAATTGCGCGCGTCGATCAGGCTTCGAATTTCCGGTTGGAGGATTTTCCCGACCATGATGATTACGGAGTGAAACGATCGACAGCGCGCCGCCGCGCTTTGTAACACTCGCCTCTGCGAAGCGCAATCGCTCACCGTCCGACGGTCGTGTGGGCGCATCAGTTGCGTATCATCTCGAGGCGCGCAGACGCGGAGGGACCTCACAACCGCAGTCGCGGTTTCCACGCAAGACCGGCGAAGCCATACGGCGACGATGACTTTGCGCTTTTCGTTGCGAGTGTAGCGTTCACTGGCGATTGAGAGGTCCCTCGCTGTCTCCGCAGCTCGGGATGACAGCGTTCGACTACGCCTCAAAATTTCACGCCCTCTCTCCGCTTGGAATTTACCCGAAAGCCGCCAATATGAACGCGATGCGCGCTACGGAAATCGGCCCGATGATTCGACGTGAGCTCGATGCCGACGGGATTTGCGTGCTCACATTCGATCGACCGGAATCCGGCGCGAACATCTTCGACGTAGCGACGATCCGGAATTTGGACGAACACATCAACGCGCTGGCCGCGGATCCGGCTGTAAAAGGGCTGATCGTTACCTCAGCGAAGAAATCGATCTTCATTGCCGGCGCTGATTTACAGACACTGCTGCGTCAGGCTCAGACGGGCGAGCTGCGCGCCTTTATCGCGGAAGGACAACGTGTTTTCAACCGGCTTGCAGCCCTCCGGGTTCCGACGGTGGCAGCCATTCATGGAGCGTGCGCCGGCGGCGGATATGAGATCACTCTCGCGTGCGATTACCGCGT
>JACCXL010000008.1 GCA_013697015.1 Chthoniobacterales bacterium
GAAGCGATCCGCGCCGACCAGTTCGAATTCAAAGGCGCACGCCTCCCCTACGCGACATTCCCCCGCGATCCGGGGCTGTAAGCGCTCCTCGCGCCACCTCGGCCGCGACGGTTGCGACTGCGCCGCGGGAATCTACTGTCTCTGCGCGTGCCTCGCGGCCGCATGCAAATGGCCGATCGCGATTCTTCCGCCACCGATGCAGCTTACGAGCATCCGCGTTCCAACCGTCCAGCCAGCGCGGATCCGGGCTGCGCGCGGCGGCCGGAGGAACACGATCCCTACGCCGCTTTTCGCTATCCGGCGTTTTTGTTTTACTCGTTAGGCAACTGCATCTCGATCGCGGGCCGCCAAATGCTGACGGTGGCGATTGAGTGGGAAATTTACGCGCGCACTCATTCGGCCACCGCCCTCGGACTGGTCGGCCTGGTCATCGCCGTCCCGGTCGTCGTGCTCTCGCTGCCAGCTGGTGACTTCGCAGATCGGTTCAGTCGCAAACGCATCATCATGCTGACCCAGGGGCTGAGTGCGATCTGCTCGGTCGGTCTCGCGTTTGTGTCATGGAAACATCTCGCGCTCCCCGCGTGGCCGATCCTTACGGGAACAAATCGTGCCCTGGCTGCGACCGCTCACGTCTTCGAACGGCATTCCACTTACCACTTCGACGATCTGGCGTTGCCCCTGATGTATTCGTTGCTCTTCGTCTCTGCGTGCGCGCGGACTTTCGGCTGGGCGGCGCGGGCCGCGTTTTTCCCCAAGCTGGTGCCACGTGAGAAATTTTCGAACGCAGTCACGTGGAATAGCAGCATCTTCCAGATCAGCTGCGTGGTAGGGCCAGCCGTAGGCGGACTGCTCATCGTCCGGACCGGTTTCCCTTTTATTTATGTGTTGGATGCGATCGCAGCCTGCTGCTTCCTCTTTCTCGTTGTGCCGATCAAGATCGGAGACCAGGGCGGACGGGTGGAAGGAAACCCATGGCGCAGCTTGGTCGCGGGATTGCGCTTTGTGATGGGTAAGGAAATTATTCTCGCCACTCTTACGCTGGATTTATTCGCGGTCTTGTTGGGCGGCGCGGTCGCGTTGTTGCCGATTTTCGCAGATCAAATCCTGCACTGCGGACCTGTCGGGCTCGGTTGGTTGCGCGCGGCACCGGCAATTGGCGCCTTCGCCATGGCAGTGCTGATCGCGTACCTGCCGCCGATGCGCCAGGCAGGCAAAATGCTCCTGTGGTGCGTGGCCGGTTTCGGCGCTGCGACGATCGGGTTCGGCTTATCGACGATCTTCTGGTTTTCCCTCACGATGCTCTTTCTGACGGGAGCGTTCGATAGCGTCAGCATGGTCGTGCGTCACACGCTCGTGCAACTGCTTACCCCGGATGCGATGCGCGGCCGCGTCTCCGCGGTTAACAACGTCTTCATCGGCACCTCGAACGAATTTGGCGCGCTTGAATCCGGATTGACTGCGGCTGCGTTCGGTCCGGTCGCGTCCGTGGTCGGAGGCGGATTCGGAACAATCCTCGTGGTCGCGGCGGTGGCGCTGATCTGGCCGCGAACGCGGCGAATTGGGCGACTCGACAAAGGCCTAACCTAGAGGCCCGGGTTCGGAGCCGCGTTCGTATTAGAAGGCTGCGTGGAACGCCACCGTCCCGTAAGGCGCGCCACCGTCTTCCCGGTAACGGATATCAGCGCGGTAATAGTCGAAGCTTCGATACGGCTGATATCCGGCCTCCGCGTTAAGCTTCACCGCGTCGCTGATTTTTAACTCAACCCCGAGGCCCGTGCGTACTTCACTGTAGGAGAGGACAGCGCCATTTAATCGCACCGGCTGCCGCACATCACCGAAGTTCTCGTCCAGGCGATACGTTGCCGATTTGATCTCCCCGCCGGCGTAGATCGTCCAGTTTCGGGTGGCGGAAAATTCCAGCCGCGGAGTCGGAAGAACCGCGTCCAACGTCCACTGCGGTGAAATCCTCCAGCGAATTCCGCCACCGGGGAGCACGGGATATTTGCTCTCGTAATCAACTCCCACGCCAAAAACAAACTGGAGACTCGGGCTGTAGATGTAGGTACCCCCGACGATGAACGGGACGTGGAAGTCGCCGCTCTCGAGAT
>JACCXL010000075.1 GCA_013697015.1 Chthoniobacterales bacterium
ACTTCATCCTTTATTCCAAAGCGAGGCGCTTCGAGTCGAGCAAAACTTTTCACCTTTAGTCTTTTCCACATTCGCTTGTCGGAACGTTGCTTATCTACTTCGCATCATGCTGCTTCGAGGGATGTAGCGCAACGATGCAAATTCGCGATTGACCACGTTTTTATTCCTATGCGCGCAGGGACACACGGTTTCGCAGCTTCGGCCAATCGCCGATGCTTGCTTCAAGTTGATCGCCCGAACGTATGGGACCCACGCCGGCAGGGGTGCCCGTCAGAATCAAATCCCCCGGCAGCAAGGTGAGGCCCTGGCTCGCGAACGACACAATTTCCGCCACCGAATAAATCATCTGCGAAGTGCGCGCCTCCTGTCTTATCTCGCCGTTTTGCCGGAGCGTAATCGGCAGATCGGCCACCTCCACACCGGCATAAACGAAAGGTCCGACCGGCGTGTAGGTATCGAAAGACTTGCAGCGCGCGAACTGCTTTTCGGATTTTTGCAGATCGCGATCGCTGATGTCTTCGCCAATGGTGTAGCCAAAGACGTGCCCAAGCGCGCGTTCCACCGGCACGTTCTTGGCCCGCGCTCCAATCAGAACGCCGAGCTCAACTTCGAAGTCGGTCTGATGCTCCGGGTACGCGATCTCGATAATGCCGTCGTGCGGCAGCACTGAGGTCGGCGCTTTGAACCAAATCAGCGGCGTGCCGAGCGGGGTCCGCTTCATCTCGGCGATGTGATCGGCGTAGTTCAATCCGACGGCGATCAACTTCGAAGGCGCGGCCGGCACTGCGATTTGCAGGTCGCGCAGCGGAAGCACTTCACCGCTTTCGTCAAGGCCGAGCCAGAACGGCTTCCTCAGCACGTGCACATTTTCGCCGCGCACCTCGCCGTAGATGGCACCGCCGTTTGAATCGAAGCCGCCGAAGGTGCGCATGGGAGCGTCCGCAGATTACGCAGATTAACGCCGATTCAAACGAGGAGGCGGTTCGCCGGAAGCGGGTCACACCGGGCAACGCTCTTCCCAGAACTCCATCAATCTGCGGACAAAAATTCTTTCACTTCGCCACGATCGCCACGAAATCGCGCACCGTCTTTTGTTCAGAGATGGAGAACGGCTCTCCGTCACCGCGAAACCAGAACGCACTCGATGAGCCGCCGTCCAAATTAAGCGCCCGCTGGATCTTTAAGTCCCCCGCCCCGTACGCCGAGGCCAGGATTGCCGCCAGTTGCGCCAAAGAAACCTGAGAGCAAAATCCGAGCGCAACTTGGTTTGGCGCTCCCACCGCAACGAAAGTGCGGCGCGCCGAACGCGAATCGTCGAGGCCCGTCACCGCTCGCGTGTGATCGATGAGAAGCGGCCCAGCTTGCACCGCTTCGGTGGTTCTCGATTTGCGCGAGAATTCAGCCACACGCTGCAAGCGCACTTTCCCATTTGCGACGCTTAAAATTCCGGAAAGCAAACGCGCCTTGCGCGACGGCGCGATAACGCGCCCCTCGCTGACGAGCAAACCGACCGGCTCATACTTCGGATCGAAGTAACCGCCGTTCACGGCGGCGAGACATTTTTCTTTTTGCATCACTTGCGCGAGATCGACGCGCGGCTCGGCCGGTTGATCGATAATGCGCAGCGTCGCTTTTCCTGGATCGAAGATGGCGAGGTGCAACGTGGCGCTCTCGCCATTCGCCTCATTTTGCATTGTAAGATGCCGATGTTCGATTTCCGCGACAGACGACGGCTCGCTCTTGGCCGAGACGATCTGCCAGTCAGCCTGCGTGATCGAGGCGCTCGCGACGATCGCGAGCAAAACGGCGCTAAGTTTTCGCACCGTGTTTCGCGAGTAATTCGGTGAAGCGCGGATTGTGGCGAATCGAATCCCAGATCGGATCAATTTTCAGAAGCTCAACCGTGAGGGTACTCGGCCGCGTCAGCAATCCATCCAGAATCAGGATCGCCTGATCGGCCTCGCCGAGGATGGCGTGGACCTGCGCCAGACACTCGGTGATGGCCGGCCCGTCAAACGCGTCCTTGCTTTCCGGCAGCAATTCTCCCGCGCGCGTCGCGTGGGCGATGGCCCCGTCTCTTTCGCCCAGCCACGCGAGTGCGGCGGCTAATTCGCAATGACGTTGCGGATCATCTGCCCTCTCCTGCAACTGCGCTTCGGCCAGGGCTTTCGCTTTTAAGAAGGCGGCCCGCGCACCGACTTCGTCATGCAGACCCTTTCGGGCCACCCCAATGAGAAGATACTTCGACGAGGCCCCGACGGGATGCCACTCGTTCGCTTCCTCGCCGATCTTTTCGGCGGCGCTGAGCGCTTCGGCGAACTTGTGCTGAAAAAGCAGGATGTTTACACGACCGTCCGCGATCATGCTCCGCTGCTCCGGGGTAAGCGGGATCGCCTCGAGCTTGGACAAATTTTTCTCGGCCACGCTGAGATCGCCCTTTTCTGCGATGGCGAGCTTGGCTTGGATTTCATAGAGCGCGAAATTTTTCGGATCGATCTTCAGGGCGCGCTCGACCGTTCTGGTAGCAGAATCGAAGTCGCGCATCCTCTGGTAATTAAAAGCAAGATTTTGCAGCGGCCAGCTGGCATTGGGATTCAAGCTTGCCGCCTTCGCGAGATTCCCCGTCGATTCCTTCCACTGGCCTTGCCGCCGCTGGATCGCGCCGATGGCGAGGTAAGCTTCCGCGTCATTCGGCAGTCCGCGTTGGGCGATTTCGAATTCCTTGAGCGCCGCTTCAAAATTCCGGTCGCCATAATAATATGCGAAGCCGCGCGCCAGATGCGCTTCCGGCAGATCGGGCTGCAATTTCAAGGCGCGCTCGGCCAGCGCGCGCGCTTTCTCCCGCCGCGGCGCCGCAGGATCGAAGGTGTGAAGCACCCAGCTCTCCATTTGCGACAGATTCGCGATGGCGAGCGCGAAATTTGGATCGAGCGTGATAGCGCGTTCGTAGAGTTGTTCAGCTTGTTTGATTTTGTCGAAGTCTTCGGGCGCCTCGAGATTGTGCGCTTGGACGAAGGCGAGATAAGCCTCGCCGTTCTCAGTCGGTTTGCGCGCGAGCTGCGCTTTCTCGCTCGGTGAAAGTTTCGCCTGCAACTCGCTCGCGATCTTCTGCGCAAGGTCGGTCTGAATGGCGAAGATGTCGGTCAGGTCGCGATCGTATTCCTGCGCCCAAAGGTGCTCGTCGTTTTCGGTATTGATCAACTGCACGTTGACGCGCACACGGTTTTTGTCCTTCCGCACGCTGCCTTCGAGCACGGCCGAAACACCGAGCGCCTTGCCGATTTCGCGCACGCTGCTGCCTTTCCCGCGATACGACATCACCGAGGTGCGCGAAATCACTTTCAAATCGCCGAGCCTGGCGAGGTTGGTCAAAATGTCGTCCTGGATTCCGTCGGCAAAAAACGCGTTCTCTTTTTCGTCGCTGAAACTTTCAAACGGCAGCACTGCGATTGATTTGTCGATCTTCTTCGCAGCGGCTTTCGGGAGAAGAAAGAATCCGGCGAGCCCGGACGCCACTAATCCAATCGCGCCCAGGATCCAGACGTTATTGCGCCGGCGCATCGGGGCGAAGCGGCCGGGCCCCGGCGCGGTCGGAGTTGTCTCGATTCCCGCGGGCGTGATGTCAAAAGCCCACGCCAGGACAAGCGCGATGGGAAACCCGGCGAGAACAAGCACGATGATGACG
>JACCXL010000080.1 GCA_013697015.1 Chthoniobacterales bacterium
GTGCCGATGAAGGTCCACATATCGACCCACGTTGGATAGTACATTCCCCAGGAGGATGGCAGGAAATCGCGGTGCAGCCCGCCCACGATAATGATGAAACGCTCGAACCACATGCCGGCGTTCACGCACATGCAGACGAAGTAAACGACGTAGATGTTGGCGCGGCATTTCTTGAACCAGAAAAGCTGCGGCGAGAGCATGTTGCAGAAGAGCATGCCGACCCACCAGTACCACCAGTAGGGACCAAGGATGCGATTGTAGAAGGCGTACTTCTCGTAGCTGTTGCCGCTATACCAGGCCACGAAAAATTCCATCGCGTAGGCGTAGGTAACGATCGAGCCGGTGAGCAAAATGATTTTCGCCATCTTGTCGATATGCTGCGGCGTGATGATGTCGTGCAGTTTGTAAAGGGCGCGCGCCGGAACGAGCAACGTCAGCACCATGGCAAAGCCGCCGAAGATGGCGCCCGCGACGAAATAAGGCGGGAAAATCGTGGTGTGCCACGTCGGGATGACCGAGGTCGCAAAGTCAAAGGACACGACACTGTGCACCGAGAGAACGAGCGGTGTTGAAAGCCCGGCGAGGAGGAGATAAGCCATCTCATAATGGCGCCAGTTCCGGTTTGAGCCGCGCCAGCCGACCGCGAAAATGCCGTAGAAGAATTTTTTGATCTTCGACGTCGCGCGATCGCGCAGCGTCGCGAGGTCGGGAATTAAGCCGGTATACCAGAACAGCACCGAGACGGAGAAGTGGGTCGAGACCGCGAACACGTCCCAGAGCAGCGGGCTACGGAAATTTGGCCAGATGCCGTAGTTGTTAGGCAAGGGGGCCAGGTACCACGCCATCCACACCCGGCCGACGTGCACGCCGGGGAAAATGGCGGCGCAGATAACGGCAAAGAGTGTCATCGCTTCCGCCGCGCGATTGATCGAGGTGCGCCATTTTTGCCGCAGCAAAAACAGAATCGCGGAAATGAGCGTGCCGGCGTGACCGATACCGATCCAGAAGACGAAGTTGGTAATGTCCCACGCCCAGCCGACCGGATGATTCAATCCCCACGTGCCGACGCCGGTGGAAATCTGGTAGCCCAGACAGAAGAGTCCGATGGCGGCAATCAGCGATGTGATGGCGAAGGAGACCCACCACCAGCGCGGTGCTGCCCCTTCGATCACGCCCGATATCCGATCCGTGATCCAGCTGAAGCTCCGCTTATTCAGGACGAGCGGAACCCGCGCGAGCGGTTTCTCGACCGCGGCCGACGCTTCGCCGCGAATCACGTCCGGAGCTGTGGTTGTGCCGTTCATCTCTACTATTCTGTCATCCCTAGCCGCGCAGACGGCGAGGGACCCCGCAATTGCAATTGGGACGTTCTTGATCCGAGGGCGCGCCACGTCCCGTTGTGAGGTCCTTCGCTCCGCTCAGGATGACAACCAGGGTGATTGACGGCACGCATCACGGCTTCTCCTCCGGGTTCAAGGCTCTTTTGCCGTGTGATTCAAAGTTGTGTTTCCCCTTGCCCTCATCGCTCGCGTGCTCGGATGGACTTGCGACCGCGATGGCGCCCGCATCCGGCATCTTCGGATTGGGATTGCGGATGCGCGCCAGGTAACTCGTGCGCGTATTCACATTCAAATATTCGAGCAGACGATAGTTGCGATCCTGTTTTTTCATTTTCGACACGCGACTCTCTGGATCCTTGATGTCGCCGAAGACGATCGCTTCTGTCGGGCAGGCCTGCGCGCAGGCTGTCGTAAACGAATCGCGCGGAATGAGCGTGTTGCTCGACTCACCGGCGCGCACGTGCGCGGAGATTTTCGCTTCTTCGATTCGCTGCACGCAATAGGTGCATTTCTCCATCACGCCACGCATGCGCACGGTCACGTTCGGATTTTTCTGCAGCTTGGTCGAATCGGGCGCGCCTTTGGTGGTCAACGGACCGAGATATTCCTGATAAACGCCGAAGGCGCCAGCGATCTTCTTTTTGCCGATCGGCCGCTGGTTATAATCGAAAAAATTGAACCGGCGCACCTTGAACGGGCAGTTGTTCGCGCAGTAGCGGGTGCCGATGCAGCGGTTGTAGGCCATAACGTTGAGGCCATCCTCGCTGTGGACGGTCGCGTTCACCGGGCAGACGGTCTCGCACGGCGCGTTTTCGCAGTGCTGGCACATCATCGGCTGGTGCACCATCTCGGCGTCTTCCGGAAATTGGCCTCTGTCCTGGTTGAACGATTTCGCGCTCGCGAAGTAGCGATCGATGCGCATCCAGTGCATCGCGCGTCCGTGCGAAACCTGCAGTTTGCCGACGATGGGTATGTTGTTCTCGCTTTGACAAGCAACGACGCAGGCGCTGCAGCCCGTGCAAACGTTGAGGTCCACCGCCATGCCCCACTGCTGGGCTGCGCTGAGGGGCGGGTGCGTGTAAAGCGTGGGAAGCGTTGGCGGCAACTCTTCGTCGCCGGCAATTTTCTGCACGAAATCGCTCTCCTCGCGATAGCGATCAAGGGTCGCTTCGCGCACCAGACCGCGCCCTTCAATGCTCCAATGTTCTTGCGTCGTCGCGAGCGGATAGGTAGCGCCCGTTTTCGTCACGCTGACACTCTTGATGCCTTTGCCGTCCGCCACGATGAAGTGCGGATTGCTCGAGGTGCGGAGAAGGTAGCCGTTAAAGCCTGTATCTTCACCGATGGGGCCGGTGTGTTTGCGCCCGTGGCCCAGCGGAATTGTGACTGAATTATCCGCGTGTCCGGGCGCAACGATGGCCGCGATCACCAGCTCCCGCTGCAAAGGCTTCCCTTGGCCGTCCGTTCTCGTGTCGGTCACGGTCACGCGCACCAGATCGCCGGTGTTAACGTTCAGGTGTCGCGCGTAGGCGGGACTGATCTGCGCCGCATTATCCCAGGTGAGTTTCGTGACCGGGTCCGGCAATTCCTGCAGCCAGCCGTTGTTCGCATAACGCCCATCATCCAGCGTGTAACTGCGCACGAGAACCACCTCGGGACTGTCCGGAGTCGGAGCAGGAGTGGAAATCCAAAGCGTGTGCGCAACGCCCCCGGCTGAGTTGCCATTGAACGCCGGCGCCTTGTCGCGCAGCGGCACGTGCGCGGCGAAACCATCGCGCAGCATGTTCGACCAGGCGCTTGCAAGATCCCCGGGAGGCGCCGTCGCGCGGAATGTCTCCTGCAGAAGCTCCGGCCCCTCGACCTTTGGCCCGCCGAGCAGCGTGTTGAGCAGTTCAATCTCGGACATGCCACCGTAGAGCGGCAGGATCATCGGCTGAATCGCCAGATAACCGTTCTCCGACGTGAGCGCGTCACCCCAGGACTCCAGATAATGCGCGGCCGGGATACGCCACTGACTCAGCGTTGAAGTCGCATCCTCGTAATGAGCGAGACGAACGATCTCGGGAACTTTTTTCTGCAGGTCCGCCCAGTCGAGCGCTCCCTTCGAGTTTGGGTCCTCCGCGAGCGCACGCGGCGCGTTGTAAACTGGATCGCCCCCGAAAATAAATAATTGCTTTACGCGCCCGGCGTTCATCTCCGTAGCGAGCTGCAGAATGCTGTTTGTGCGCGGGTTGCGCGGGAACTCGCGCACGATGAGCGTGCTCCCAAGGTTTTTGAGCGCCCCATTGATCGCGTAGACCATCAGCTGCACAGCCACGGGCTGATGCGGACCGGCGATGACCAGACTGGCGCCCGCTTTCGAGATTAAATCGTTTGCTGCCTCACTCAGCCATTGGTCATCGAAATGCATCGCGTCCGCCGGCGCGGCCAGCGTCGCGATGACCGAGCCGAGGCCACCGTCTTTAGTGGCAGCTGCGATCTTTCCGGCGAGCGCATGGGTGAACGCCGGAATCTGACTGGCGGGCACGCGCAAGCGGTGATCCGCCATCGCGCCCGTCATCGTGAAACGGTTCTCCACCACGTAGAGACGGTTCATCGTGTCTTTCGAGCTCGTGACACGACGGCGCGACGTGAATGCGCGGATGGAGGCGATGTCGCCTTCGCCGCAATCCAGAAAATCGCTGTCTAATGCGAGCACGACGTCCGCGCGCTCCAGTCGAGGAACAAGCCGCGAGTTGTCACCGAAGCTAATCTGCGTTCCAAAGCTTTGCGCTTCGCTCAGGAGCGGGTCGTAAACGCACCAGCGCATTTTCGGGAACGCTTTCTCGAGCTGAGCGCGCAGACGTTCGCGCGTCGGCGAGTGTGTCTCTTCGACGAGGAAGGCCAATCCCGCACCGCCATCGGCCGCCAGCTTGGGCCGCAATTGCGCGAGGTAGGCTTCGAACGCGGCGCGATCGCTCGTTTTGCCTTTCTCAACGAAGCGTTTCGAGCGAGCCGGGTCGTAGAGATCAAGAATCGACGCCTGCACAAAGGAGTCGCTCGCTCCGCCGCTCGCAGGATGAAGCGGATTGCCATCGAGCTTGATCGGGCGGCCGTCGATCGTCGTTACAATCAGCGGCAGCGCCCCCGTCCGACGTGGCATTGCCGTGGCGTAGTAGACCGGCTTGCCGGGGATCGTCCACTCCACGCTTTTCGTGAATGGCACCAGATGCGCTTCCGGCCGGCGGCAGCTATTCAGGCCGAAACCCGCCAGGGCCATGGAGGCGCCCATCAGTTTCAGGAATCCGCGCCGCGACCATTCGTCACCATCCAATTGCGCCGCGCCGGCGGGAAACTCGCGCTCCAGCCAGCCGCGAAATTCCCGCGTGTCGCTCAACTCACCGAGGCTGCGCCAGTAGCGGCGGCCGGTCAGTTTTTCCGGCGGATGCTCAAAGACGCGCTTCATCGGTGACACCCCTGGCAATTCAGCGGCGGCTGCACGTTCCATTTTTCCTTCAACGTCTGGCCTATTTCGGTTTGCGTGAGCCGCTGCTTTTTCGACCAATCGTCCGTGACATCTTTGGGCTGACCATACCTGGCCACGAACTCCGCCGGGTGCACGTCTTCCGGTTTCCAGTCGAGATTAAAGACCTGATCGTTAGGCCGAAGAAAATTCTCCGGATGCCGATGGCACTCCAGGCACCACGCCATGCTGTGCGGCTTGGCCTGATAAACAACCGGCATGTGATTGATCTGGCCGTGACAAACGGCGCAACTGATCCCGCGATTCACATGCGCGGAGTGATTGTAGAAGACGTAATCGGGCGTGCGATGAATTTGAATCCAGTCCACCGGCTGGCCCGTTTTCCAGCTGGCACGCACCGG
>JACCXL010000099.1 GCA_013697015.1 Chthoniobacterales bacterium
ATTCTCTGCTGTTGCAGGCGTGAAAGCCGCGATGCGACCTGCGACTTCCAAGACTTGGTCTCCACCCACATTATGGGGTGCCCGCGATTCTCAACTGCCCATGCATGATCTCAACGTCGTAATCCACCGGCGCTATGCCGGGAATAAACGTCAATGAAAATCCGGTCGGACCGCCGTGCGGCAAAAATAACACGCCCCCCGGGGCGCCTTCGCCGAGCAACGAAATTTCTGCGCACTGAGCACCGGTCAAAATCGAGCCGTCCGAATTGAAGCTTTTGTCCTCAGGATATACTGCGAAACTTCCAGTAAAATGATCACCGATAGAAATGCCAAAGTCCTGTACGCCTCGCCAGCCCCGTCGATCATGCCGTCCAGCCACATTCATACCGCCAGATCTGTTCGAAACGATTTGTGACACATCACGCGCGCGCGTTGAGGCTCTCGCTGGCGCGCTGTGGCTCATGTGCACTGCCGTATGATACTGCTCCCCCTGTTGACTGATAACGTGAGATGCGCTTGAGATAGCGCACTTTCGAGGCTGTTTTCCCTCTAGGAATGCGTTTCCGAGTCATTCACGAGGGAGAATAGTCAATCCGCGAAAATGCTCCGAAATGTGGTTAACAGCCGACCGCTCTACCACTGAGCTACGCTGGACTAGTCAAACAGCAACAGTCTCCGCCCGCCAACCGGTGAGGACCGACGATGATGTTCAATGCTCATCCGACTCTGCCGCACTCTGAAGAGCGACACCGCTCGTTCTAAAGCGAGCCGACCAGGCGTTACATCAGACAAAGCATCTGGCGTCTATTTTGCCCACGTGCTGATGCACAGCAAGTGCTTTCGCCGTTTGTCGGGGCCTCACGGGACGGAGCGGAAATTCATTTGCTTTCCATTTCACGCACTTCATAATGCCCCCACAAGACGCGGGGTGGAGCAGCCTGGTAGCTCGTCAGGCTCATAACCTGAAGGCCGCGGGTTCAAATCCCGCCCCCGCAACCACCCCATCGGTGCCCATGGGTTTTCACCAGCTTGGCCGCTCATAATCCCGCAGCGCGGGACCGCGGGTTCAAATCCCGCCCCCCGGCAACCAACCGAATTCCGCCTTCGGGGAGCATTTTGTGCCAGGAGTAGCCCTCGCAGTTGAATACCGGTGATTTCCGATCGAATACGTCGCCAAGCTTGGCGGGAAAATTCGCCGGTTTCGCGAAGCTCCATCCGGCACCGCGAGCATATATGGGAGCACGCGTACGACTACACGGTCGCCGCCGCCCGGGCTCATACGCGAAGCGCATCTCTGGCCAGCCGATAAGTATTGGGCGTTTTCTGCGAGTAGAGGTATTGTAACCCGTGTCCAAGTCAATGAACCGCGAAGCGTCGGTCGCGTGGAAAGGTAGTCTGCGTGTCGGCACGGAGCCCATGACCACCGAGAGCCGCTCCGTGCTGCGTTTGCCGCTCGATCGCATCAACTGGATCACCAGCTCATTTTTGATCGGGACATTGCTGTTAACTCTAACCGCCGTCCCGCTCTATCTTTACCACTTTGGGCTCGACTGGTTTCAGGTCGCGCTTTTCTGCGCCATGTTTTTCGCCTGCGGCTTCAGCATCTCGCTGGGCTACCATCGGCTTTTCTCACATATCACTTTCAAGGCGAGTTGGCCGATCCGGCTGCTCACCCTCGTTTTTGGCGCAGCTGCTTTTGAAAACTCAGTTTTGATGTGGGCGAGCGAGCATCGCCGCCATCACAAGCATGTCGATCACGATGATGATCCGTACAATATCTCGAAAGGTTTGTTTCACGCGCACATCGGCTGGTTGCTCTTTAAATTGAACGCCGATCAGCCCTACGACAACGTCCCCGACCTGCAGAAGGACAAGCTTGTCTGCTGGCAGGATCGACACGTCCAATGGATTGCCGTCGTGGTCAGCTTCGGGCTGCCTTCACTCTTGGGCTTTCTCTGGAACGGATGGCAGGGCTCGCTCGGTGCCTTCTTGATCGCCGGCGTTGCTCGCATCGTTGTTCTGCAGCACTGCACGTTTTTGATTAACAGCGCCTGTCACGCCATCGGGCGGCAGCCCTATTCGACCAAGTGCACGGCGCGCGACTCGCTCTTGCTCGCGCTCTTCACTTTCGGCGAAGGCTATCACAATTATCACCACGAATTTCAGCATGATTACCGGAATGGCGTGAAGCCGTGGCAGTTTGATCCGACGAAGTGGATTATTTGGACGCTTTCGAAAATACAGCTCGCTCGCGGTCTGCGCCGCGTGCCCGCCGCGGTGATTCAGGCGGCGCAACGAGAAAGGCGACTCGTATGATCTCGCCCTGCTCCAAGCGCCGACGAGGATGAGCGGTGTGATCGGCCATGCCTCGTTCCTGGCGCTGGCCGGTGCGTTCGCCACGCTTCTTCCGTCGGTCGGCGCGGCGAAGATGAATTCTCGATTTCGTATCGCAAGGGCCTCGTCACGCGGAACTCAATGCGGCCTTGCGCTTGTTTCGCGGCGACATCAATCAACTCCGCGCTCCCGATGGGCTGACGTCGCGGCACGTCGCGGCTGGTCGCGGCTGGCGCAGCTCAATTCGAAGATGTTGCCTCGTGCCGCCTGGCAAGGGCGAGCCCGAACGTGACGGATGATCGCGGGCGCTCTCCGCTGGACGGAAGTGGTTGCTACTGACAAGTTGTCGGACCGATAACCTTTCGCTCTTGACGAATGTCAGACAGCGCCACACCAGTGCCGAAAGAATTTGCCCGACTACTTCTGGCTTACGAAGTGGCATCGGACAAACCCGCCGACGCAAAAGATTCCGTGGCCTTTCGCGTCTGTGAAAAACTGCGAGGGCCGCTCGGCAAACTCATGGGCGTCGACGGTTTTCGCTCGCTCCTGTCTCGCGCTCTGGCGCTGGCCTGCGGGGAAGTTCCCTGGCTCTGCTCACTGGAGATCAAGGCGGACGGCTCGTTAGTAGGTCTGGATGAACTGGAGGCGAAACGTGACTCGCGCGCAGTCGCAGAAGGAGAAGCCATCCTCGCGGGGCAATTACTCGGACTGTTGGTGATTTTCATTGGCCCGGCCTTAACCCTGCGACTGTTGCACGATATTTGGCCGAGCTGGACGATCGAAATTTTGGAATAGGAGGAACGCTATGAAGAAAAATAAAATCCCAGCGCGCAAGTCGCCGAAGAAAGTGAATCCGCCGGAGAAAGTGAAAATCCGTCAACTGCCGACCGGCGTGCGCGGCCTCGATGAGATCATGGGTGGCGGTCTCCCGGAATTCTCCTTCAATATCATCGCGGGCGCGCCGGGTAGCGGCAAGACCACGCTGGCGCATCAAATGATCTTCGCCAATGCGACCGCGCAGAAGCCCGCGCTTTATTTCACCGTGCTCGGCGAACCCGCCCTCAAAATGTTGCGCTACCAGCAGCAATATTCCTTTTTCGATCCGGCGAAGTTGGGCGAGGCTATCCGTTTTATCAACCTGAGCCACGTGGTTTTGGAAAAGGATTTGAGCGGGGTGCTGGAGGAAATTGCCCGAGAAGTGCAGGCGTCCAATCCCAGCATGGTGGTGGTGGACTCCTTCCGCACCGTGGCGCGCAAAGCGGGGGGCGGGGAAAGCGAACTGCGACTGCAAGCCTTCGTCCAGCGGCTGGCTCTGCTTTTGACCAGTTGGGAAGCCACTACGTTTCTGATCGGTGAATATTCCGAAGGGGAGATCCACGATAATGCCGTCTTCACCGTGGCCGACGGCCTTTTCTGGCTCACCCAAAATGCGGAGCGCAATTCCGTGGTGCGGAAGTTGCAACTCATGAAGCTGCGCGGGCAGGACTCGGTCCCGGGATTGCACACCATCCGCATTACCGGTGACGGGCTGCAAGCCTTCTCGCGCACTCTGGGCTTGGTCGGGAAAAAAACGAGACCGGCCAGGCCGCGGCGTCTTTCCAGCGGTATTCCCGAACTGGATAAGATGATGGGCGGGGGCATTCGCGAAGGCGACAGCATGCTGGTGGCCGGGCCTTCGGGGACGGGAAAATCGGCGCTGGCCACTCAATTTCTCGCCGCAGGTCTGCGCCACGGAGAAGCGGGAATCGCGGCCATCTTCGAAGAACGCCCGGAAGGCTACGCGGCGCGGGCCCGCGTTTTTGGTCTGGACCTGGATACGCCGCAAAAAAATGGAAAGCTCGAAATGCTTTACCTGCGCCCCCTGGACCTCTCGGTGGATGAAACGATGCAGGAAGTCCTCGATGCGGTGAAGAGGATCAACGCCAAGCGGCTGGTGATCGATTCGCTGGTCGGTTTTGAGATGGCGCTCGCGCCCGGTTTCCGGGAGGACTTTCGTGAATCGCTCTACCGCATGATTGCGGCGTTAACCAGAGCGGGGGTGACGATCTTCACCGCGGTCGAGATCGAGGACACATTTACCGCGATGTCCTTCAGTCATTACACGATTTCATTCCTGACCGATGACATTATCAGGCTGCGTTATGTGGAGATCGACGGCCAGCTGCGCAAAGTCATGGTCGTGATCAAAATGCGCGGCGGCAATCACAGCAAAGACATCCGCGAATATGTCATCACCGACGAAGGCGTGGTCGTGATCGGCCCGCGCCAGACGGATTATACGCGCTTGACCACCGGGCTGCCGGAGCGAATCGGCCAGCTCAAAGAGAAGGCCCCGGAGGCGAAAGCCAAAGGGTAGAAGAGGATTTACGGCAGCGGCCCGCGAGCGATCCGCAATGACGAAGCTCGAATGACGAAATCCGAAACAATGACGAATGACAAAGCTCTAAAACAGGCGGTGGCGCACTTCTTTCGTCATTTGGGTTTCGTCATTGTTTCGGGCTTCGGATTTCGTCATTCTTTCCAGCGGCTGGTTCACAAACTTGACTCATTTGCGCCGAATTGTGGGACTCAAGGACTCTTAGGCTCATGGCCGGGAAAATAAAAAAGAAGACCGCCCGCCCAGCGCCCGATCCAAAGCGCGCGCGCTTGCAGGAGCAAACGACCGCGATGAACGAGCGGTTGATCCTCTCGTCCATCCATCAGCATGAACTCACCGAAGCGGCGGATAAGCTCAACGCGCAATTGCAGGGAGAAATCGCCGAGCGCAAGAAAACGGAAGCGGCGTTGCGCGAAAGCGAGATGGAAATCAAAGGCGCACGCGATTACGCCGAGGCCATTCTGCGCGCCGCGCCCGTTCCGTTCCTCGTTCTGCGCGCCGACCTGCGGGTGAACACGGCCAGCGAGGCCTTTTACAAGGATTTCAAGGTCGAGCCCGCCGCGACCGAAGGCCGCTTAATCTATGAGATCGGCAACGGCCAATGGAACATTCCCAAGCTGCGCGAGCTGCTCGAAGAGATCATCCCGCAAAAGAATGTCTTTAACGGCTTCGAGGTCACGCACGAGTTTGCAGCCATCGGAGCGCGCACGATGCTGCTCAACGCTCGCCGGGTGGACAACGCAGAGGGCGTGCCCGAGCGCATCCTGCTGGCGATCGAAGACATCACGGAACGGATCGAGGCGCAGACGCACCTCCGCGCTTCGGAAACTCAGTCCCGCGAATTAGCGGAGCGCTTCCGCTTCCTGGCCGAGTCGATGCCGCAAAAAATCTTCACCGCGAAACCGAATGGCGACATCGATTATTTCAACCGGCAATGGATCGAGTTCACCGGACTTTCCTTTGAGCAGATTCGCGATTGGGGCTGGCTCCAATTTGTTCACCCCGAGGACGTAGAAGAAAACATCCGGCGCTGGCAGCATTCCATCGACACGCAGGAGCCATTTTATATGGAGCATCGTTTCCTGCGGATCGATGGACAATACCGCTGGCACGTCAGCCGCGCCGTTCCCATGCTCGATGCCGAGGGCAAAGTCTTGATGTGGATCGGCTCGAACACCGAAATCGAAGAAGTGCGCCAGGCAAAAGTGGAAGCCGAGCGCGCTTCGAGGGCGAAGGATGAATTTCTGGCCGCGCTCTCCCACGAGCTGCGCACGCCGCTCACCCCGGTCCTGATGATGGCAAGCGCATTGGAATCCGACCCTACCGTTCAGCCTGAAGTGCGTGAGCAACTCGGCAT
>JACCXL010000116.1 GCA_013697015.1 Chthoniobacterales bacterium
CTGGTGCACGTCACTAATACCGGCGCTGCTTTTGGTTCGTTCCGCAACAACAACACATTTTTCCTGGTGCTCGGTTGCGCCGCGCTCGTGCTGGTTTGCGGCTTGTTAATCACGCGCAAGACGAGCCGTCCATGGCGCGATGTTTCGCTCGCGCTCCTTTTGGCTGGGATCCTGGGCAACCTGACCGATCGCGTTCTCTACGGTCACGTGGTCGATTTCCTTCTCTTCGATCTGCATGTCCCGTTCGCCCATCCCTGGCCGGCGTTCAATGTCGCAGACGCATGCATCTGCATCGCGGTGGTCGCATTCATGATCCATTCGATGCGGCAGCCGAAGATCGATGATGCGACGGCGCGTTAATTCGAAGGCCGGGATGTTGCGCCGGCGCACTCAGGCAATCGCGGAGCAGCCGCAGGAAGAATTCATTAGCCCGGTGAATCATCCTTCCAAACCCGAAACAGACGCGGAGAGGAGCACGACGCCGACTCAAGATCATGAGCCGCCGCGCCATTAGCGGCGCCTGACTCTCTCGACAGTTTCCCGCTCGCGGACGACAATTCGCGAAATGCGAAAGCTTTCGTCAGGAGATTCGGGAATCGAGCAGACCGCGCGGTCGATAGCCGCTCGCCTTTCCGACCGTGGATACCTCGCGTTCTTCGCGGGCGGCTGCGTGCGCGATCTCCTGCGGGGCGAAATCCCGAAAGACTACGACATTGCCACTGACGCACGGCCGGAGGAGGTGCAAAAACTTTTCGCCCGCACCTACGCGGTGGGCGCGCACTTTGGTGTCATCGTTGTCCTGGAGAACGATGATCAATTTGAGGTCGCGACGTTCCGTTCGGACGGCGTCTATGCCGACGGGCGGCGCCCGACGGAAGTCCATTTTTCCTCCGCGGTGGAGGATGCGAAGCGGCGCGATTTCACCATCAACGGGATGTTTTTCGATCCCGCCAGCGATGCGGTGATCGATCATATCGGCGGTCGCGCCGATCTTGATGCGCACCTGATCCGGGCGATTGGCGACCCGGCGCAACGCTTCGCGGAAGATCGGTTGCGCCTCCTGCGCGCGGTGCGGTTTGCGACGGTCCTCGGCTTCGAAATTGAACCGGATACATGGAGCGCCCTGCAACAATCCGCGTCGTCCATCGCTGCGATCAGCGCCGAACGAATCCGCGAGGAACTGGTGCGGATTTTTCTCTCGCGGAATCGGGCGCGGGGGTGGGACTTGCTCGACGCGAGTGGTTTGATGGCTGCGATTCTGCCGGAGCTGACCGCGATGAAAGGATGTGAGCAGCCGCCGCAGTTCCATCCCGAGGGCGACGTCTTCAAACACACGCGGCTCATGCTGGAGCTTCTCCAGCCGGAAGTTTCGATTCCGCTCGTCTTCAGCGTTCTATTTCACGACATCGGGAAACCGCTGACGTCCTCGGTCGATGCGGACGGCCGCATCCGCTTCAACGGACACGATCGCGTCGGAGCGGAGATGACCGCATCGATTATGCAGAGGCTGCGCTTTTCGCGGGCGGAGATCGACGCGACCGTCGAAGCAGTCCGGCAGCACATGGTCTTCAAAGATGTACCGAACATGCGCGTTGCCAAACTTAAGCGGTTCATGGCGCGGCCGACTTTTTCAGACGAGCACGAACTACACCGCGTCGATTGCGCGAGCAGCCATCAGATGATGGACAATTACGAATTTCTCCTCACGAAGCGTGAGGAGTTTGCGAATGAACCGATCATTCCGCCGCCCCTCGTGGGCGGCGATGATTTGATCGCGCTCGGTCTCCGGCCAGGTCCTCAGTTTGGTGAGATTCTGGAAGCGGCTGAGACGCGTCAGCTAGAGGGTGCCTTCCGCGATCGCGCGGATGCCCTGGCTTGGCTGAAGCAAGAGTACTCAAAGTTCAATGCAGAGGGAGCGTCGCAGGCGTGAATGATGGCGTCCGCAGCGGCGAATTGCTCTACACGCTGGTCTCGTCACGCGTCGCCGTGATCTCTTCGAGCAGGAAGATTTTGCGCCCCTTTCCCCGAACAAGCTAACGTCCCGCTGATGCGAATTTTGATGATCAGCGCTGAAGGCCCGCCGCTTACGCGTGCCACCGCGCTGGTGGACGTGCTCGAAGCGCTGCCGCGCGAAATGCGCGCGCGCGGCCACGAAGTCGGATACGTGCTGCCGTTCTACCGCCAGATTCGCGAAAACGTTTTGGTGGAAGCGAGAAACACTGGCATCACCGCGGACGTCCGGCTGGGCGCAAAAACCTACCTGGCGGAATTTTTGGAAGGCAGGACGGCGGGTGGCGTGCAGACCTTTTTTGTCCGGTGCGACGAGTTCTTCGATCGTGCTGAAATCTATGGTGAGCGCGGCGAGAATTATGAAGACAACGCCGCGCGCTTCATCTTCTTCAGCAAGGCCGCGCTGGAGTTGGCACGACGCCTCACTCCCTCACCAGAGATTCTGCATGTGCATGATTGGGCCGCGGCCCTCGTTCCGGTCCTCGTCCGCGAGCACCAGTTCCCTTTTCGAACGGTCCTGACGATTCATCATCTGGCTGAACAAGGCAGTTTCTGGGGTCTTGATTTCGCGCTCACCAATCTGCCGGAGCGCTACTTCATGCCGCGGGCGCTGGAATACTTCGGCCGGCTGAACCTGCTGAAAGGCGGACTGCTCTTCGCCAATGCGCTCACGACCGTCAGCGAACATTACAAACGAGAGATGCAGACTCCACAGTATGGCTGCGGACTCGATCCGGTCGTGCGCGAGAACGCGCACCGCATCAGAGCAATTCTCAACGGAGCTGACTACGCTCGCTGGGATCCGCAATCGGACGTGTCGCTCCCAATCGCTTATGGCCCGGGCCAGTTGGACGGGAAACTTGCCTGCCGCGACTTGCTGCTGCGCGCGCTCGATCTGGCACCAGGACCTCGCGGACCAGTCTTTGCGATGGTCACACGCCTTGTGATTGAGAAAGGTTTTGATGCGCTCATGCCGGTGCTCGATCGTCTTCTGGCAGACGACGTGAGATTGATCATTCTCGGGGAAGGCGACCCGGCCTACGAGACCGCGCTGGCGGTGGCCGCGCGCAAATATCCGAGCCGCCTCGCTTATAGCCGGGCCTACGATGAGACGCTGGCCCACCTGATCGAGGCCGGCGCAGATATCACCCTGATTCCCTCGCGGTTTGAACCAAGTGGACTAAGCGCGATGTACAGTTTGAAATACGGTGCACTGCCCGTGGCCCGAGCTACCGGTGGAATTCACGAGATTATCGAGGATTACGATCCTGTGACGGACAGCGGGTTCGGATTCCTGTACTATCGGCCGTCTTCCGAGGCGCTCTGGGACGCGATTGGGCGGGCCAAAGACATTTTCCAGGATCGTGCTGTCTGGGCGCAATTGATCGAGCGCGCGATGGAGCAGAATTTCTCCTGGGAACGGGCGGCAGGGAGCTACGAAGAGCTTTACCGCGAAGTGACAGCGCCGGCGGAAAGACTGGGGTAGATCACGCCGCAGCGGGCTTATCGCGGTTGCTCCGTCGCGCAGAAAGGTTCCGCGCGACTTGCGTTGGGCGTGTCGCTGATCCGACAATCCGCGCGTGCGCCGCTCGAAAGCATCGTCACGAACCCCCGAGCATCATCACAACGTGTACGTGATACTGCTGCACGAGAAGGCGGCGCAGCACCGCTCCGTCCTTAAGGCGAATCCAAAACGCAATCCGGCGAAACCGTGCGTTTATGTCGGGATGAGCGGGCTACCGCCGGAACATCGTTTCGAGAATCACAAACACGGTTATCAGGCCGCTTGGGCCGTGGAAAAATATGGGGTCCGTCTCTTGCCGGAGCTTTATGAGCATTTAAATCCGATGCCGTATGAAGC
>JACCXL010000373.1 GCA_013697015.1 Chthoniobacterales bacterium
GCGGACGAATCTGAGCCGGGCACGTTCAAGGATCGCTACATCATTCACGAAGATCCGCATCAATTACTCGAAGGCATTCTCATCTCGTGCTTCGCCCTCGGGGTAAAGACGGCTTACATTTACATCCGAGGGGAATTCCCGGAAGGCGCCAGGACTCTGGAACGTGCCATCGAAGAAGCGCGCGGAAAGAATTTTCTCGGGCGCGATATTCTCGGACGCGGGTTCGACTGCGAAATTTATCTTCATCGCGGCGCGGGCGCTTACATCTGCGGTGAAGAGACAGGGTTGATCGAGTCACTCGAAGGGAAGCGCGCGTATCCGCGGATCAAGCCGCCCTATTTTCCGGCGGTCCTCGGTCTCTACATGTGCCCGACGATCGTGAACAACGTCGAAACGCTCTGCCACGTGAAGCACATCCTGCAAATGAGCGGCGCCGAATATGCGCGACTGGGCGGTCCCAACAACACCGGTACCCGAATCGTCTGTGTGAGCGGCGATGTGCAACGCCCAGGTTACTTTGAGATCGACGTCGGCTTCGTCACGATGGGCCAGCTGATTTACGACATGGCCGGCGGCCCGCGCTACGGCCGCCAGGTCAAAGCGGTGATTCCGGGGGGTAGCTCAGCCAAAGCGTTGCGCGCCGACGAGACGTTCAAGCTCAAGGATAAGAACGCCGACGGCTCAACTTATGAACGGAACGCTTCGCTCTACGAGCTTCCGATGGATTTCGACTCGCTCGCGGCCGCCGGTTCGATGGCCGGATCGGGCGGCGTGATCGTTCTCGATGATTCCAGGGACATGGTCTGGACGCTGAACAACATCAATGAATTCTACGCACACGAGAGTTGCGGACAGTGCACTCCCTGCCGCGAAGGATCGCTTTGGATGAAAAAAATCACCGATCGCATGCTGCTGGGCGGCGGCGTGACGGAAGATCCAAACACCTTGAAGACCATAGCCGACAACATTGCCGGGCGGACGATTTGCGCGTTCGGTGAGGCGTGCGCGTGGCCGACCCAGAGCTTCGTGGAGAAGTTCCGCGATGAATTCGCCGCGCGCGCGACGAAGCCGGAGCCTCCCGCACTGCCACCGGAATACACGCCGGGAGAGTTGATCGGCAAAGGGGAGATCGCGACGGTTTCTCTCGCCCACGATCCCGGCTGGGAGAAAGCCGGCGCGGCCGGAACGGTATGAATCAGGAAAACAGGAAAGCAGGAAAGGATTTGCAGGATCGCGAGACAACGCAGCGTATTATCGGCGCGGCGATTCGCGTTCACCGCGAACTAGGGCCGGGTTTCCTTGAATCGGTCTACGAGGAGGCTCTGGCGGTGGAATTTGCTCTCCGCGGCATTGCCTTCGTTAGGCAAAAACCGGTTGCGCTGTTTTACAAGGACCACCAGATCGGGGAGCACCGGCTCGATTTCCTCGTTGACGGTTTGATCGTCGTCGAACTGAAGGCGATTCGCACTCTGGAAGATATCCATTTCGCCATCGGCCGGAGTTATCTCAAGGCGACCGGACTTCAAGACGGCATCCTCCTAAATTTTGCAACCGCTCCCCTAACGATTAAGCGCTTCTGCCGCGAACGCACCGTACCATCTTCAGACGGTGATCTCGTCCTCTAAATTTCCTGCTTTCCTGTTTTCCTGATTCATAAAAATGGATGACTCAGCTCCAATCCCGATGGTGAACGTCCAAATCGACGGGGTCTGGCAGCAGTTCCCGAAAGGCACGCGGTTGATCGAAGCCTGCGATCAGGCCGGCAGTTATATCCCCCGTTATTGCTATCACAAGAAACTGAGCGCACCGGGAAATTGCCGGATGTGCCTGATCGAAATGGGGATGCCCAAGAGGGGGCCAGACCACCATCCGGAACTCGGAGCAGACGGTAAACCCATCATTAACTGGATGCCGCGGCCGCAGATTTCCTGCGCCCAGGATGTCGTTGAAGGAATGGGCGTGCGCACGACCACACCGTTGGTGGAGGAATGCCGGCGCGGGGTGATGGAATTTCTGCTCATCAATCACCCGCTCGATTGCCCGATCTGCGACCAGGCCGGCGAATGCAGCCTCCAGGAGTTCAGCGTCGAGTACGGTAATGCCGAGTCGCGCTTTCTTGAGAACAAGGTCAAGAAGCCGAAGAACGTCGAGCTTGGACCGCGCGTCACGCTCGATGACGAGCGCTGCATCCTCTGCTCGCGTTGCATTCGCTTCTGCCAGGAGATCGCGCAGGACGACGTCCTCGGCTTCATCGATCGCGGCAGTCACACGGTGCTGACGGCGCATCCGGGGAAGCGCCTCGAAAATAATTACTCGCTCAACACGGTCGACATTTGTCCCGTCGGTGCGCTCACCTCCTCCGATTTCCGGTTCAAAATGCGCGTCTGGTTCCTGAAGGAGACGAAGAGTTTTTGCACGAATTGCGCGACCGGGTGCAACACCGTGATCGGCTCGCGGGAGGAGATCATTCATCGGCAGACGCCGCGCGAGAACGATGCCGTCAACTCGTCATGGATGTGCGACTACGGCCGCCTGAAATTCGACTACATCGACTCGGAAAAACGGCTGCGGCAGCCGCGGATTTTCGACGGAGCGAAATTGCTCGCGACGGACTGGAAAACCGCCCTCACGCACGCGGCGGTGCAGCTGAAACATTTCAATGGCTGGGAGATTGCGATCATCGCATCCGGCCGGATGACCAATGAAGAACTTTGGTTGACGTCGCGCCTGGCGCATACTCTGGGTGCGCAGCTCGTGGACATCGTGCCGCGCCACGGACCTGGCGATGACATTCTTCTGAGTGAGGATCGCAACCCGAACACGAACGGCGCGCGACTCCTCGGCCTAACGAATGATCCCGGCGCACGGTTGCCAGAAATCGCAGAAGGCGTCCGGACCGGCCGCATCCGCGCTCTGATCGCGCTCGGCGAAGATCCGGTGAATATCGGTCTGACACCGGAAGAGCTGTCGCGATTACCGGCTTTCATCCTCATGGATCTCCTCACGAAAGCCGCGACGGAATCGGCCACGGTGCTTTTGCCTTCGTCTGCATTCGCCGAGAAACGCGGCTCGATGATCAACGGCAAGGGGCGGCTGCAAAGATTGAATCGCGCGGTTCGCGCCCCCGGCGAGGCGCGTGATGACTGGGAGATCCTGCGCGATTTGATCCAGGCCTGCTCGGGGCAAAACTCCGAGATGAACTCGCGAGCAGGCGAAATTCACACGATCGAAGATGTCTTTCGGCAGATGAGCGAAAGCGTGCCGGAACTGCGCGGCTTGAGCCTAAGCAAAATTGGAGATCTCGGCGTGGCGGTCTTGCACCTGGAGAAAAATCCCGCGCCCCTAACGGCTTCGGCGCGAGCACAGTGATTGCCGCCATGGACTATTTCTTGATCGGGACATCGC
>JACCXL010000153.1 GCA_013697015.1 Chthoniobacterales bacterium
GTGCTCGGGATGGGCGGGTTCACTTCCACAGCGCCGGTCCTGGCTGGGCGCATGCGCGGCGTGGCGAGCTTCGTGCACGAATCGAACGCGATCCCCGGAAAAGCGAACCGGACGACGGCTCGAATGGTGCGCGCAGTGCTTCTCGGTTTCCAGGAATGCGCCGCTTTTTTTCCCAACGTGCGGACGGAAGTGACCGGCACGCCCATCCGCAGTGACCTGAAGCGCATCGATCAATCCGAAGCGCGCCGGAAACTTGGACTGCGCGAGGATTTACCGACTCTCCTGGTGATGGGTGGCAGCCAAGGTGCGAGCGGGATCAATCAGGCGATGATCAAAGCTTTGCCCACGCTGAAAGCATCGCCCATTCAGGTAATCCATCTTGCCGGGACGCGCGACGAGCGGTTGGCGGCGGATAATTATCGACGCGAAGAGATTCCGGCTTATGTCGCCGCTTTTCATCATCGGATGGAGGAAGTCTACAGCGCCGCGGATATCGCGATTGCGCGTTCGGGCGCGGCGAGCCTGGCCGAACTGGCGGCGTTCGCGCTCCCGTCGTTGCTGATTCCGTTTCCCTACGCAGCGGAGGATCATCAAACGCGCAACGCGGAAATTTTCGCGCGTTCGGATGCGGCGATTCTGCTTAAAGAATCGGATTTAACAGGCGACGTCTTGGCGCGGAAAATCGAGGAATTGATCGGCGACCCGATTAGGGTGCGCGCGATGGCCGAAAAAAGCGCGTTGCTCGCACCGCGGAAGGCGGCGGATCGCATCGTGGAAACGATGGAGAAATACACGGAAAGCAAATGACGTCGCGCATTCCTGAGACCAATCTGCAGCGCCAACTGACGCAGGAGCGTCATCGCATCCATCTCATCGGTGTCGCCGGCAGTGGCATGAGCGGCATTGCAGCGCTCTTGCTGGAGCTTGGGCACGAAGTGAGCGGCTCCGATAAAGCGCGGTCGGTTGAGACGGACCGGTTACGTCTGCTGGGATTGCGCTTCGATCAACAGCATCGTGCGGAAGACGCGGCCGACGCCGAGCTCGTCATTTATTCTTCCGCTATCAAAGAGGACAACGCGATCCTCGCGTCCGCGCGCGCAGCCGGAAAGCCCACCTTGCGAAGGGCGGAGGCGCTGGCCGCGATCATGGCCGGGAAACGCGGCATTGTGGTCGCCGGCATGCACGGAAAAACCACGACCTCCGCGATGGCCGCGCATGTTTTAAGAGAAGGCGGGCTGCACCCGTCGCATTATGTCGGCGCCGAAATACCGATTCTCGGCAGCAACGCGCATTGGAATCCCCGCGGCGAATATTTCGTGGCGGAGGGAGACGAGAGCGATGGCACGCTCCGTTTTTTTCATCCGGAACATGCGCTCGTCCTGAACGTGGAAGAGGAACATCTCGATTTCTACGCCGACCTCGCCGCCATCGATGAAGTTTTCCTGAGCCTCCTCGAGCAGACGAGCGGAATGATCTTTTACTGCGGGGACGATGCGCACGCGAGGCGGCTTTGCGCGGAACGGCCCCACGCCGTTTCGTACGGATTCGCAGAGAACGCGGACTACCGGGGCGCGGACATTGAGCTGCAGGATTTCGCCTCGGTCTTCTGCGTGCTGCGGCGCGGTGAACAGCTGGGCGAAATTACCTTGAACGTCCCCGGCCGGCACAACGTTTGCAACGCGCTCGGAGTGGTGGCGCTCGCGACCGAGCTGGGCGTCCCGTTCGCAAAAATCGCGAAATCTTTGCGGCAGTTTCAACACGCGCGCCGGCGTTTTGAGATCAAATACCGCAGCGACCGTTTTCTGCTGGTGGACGATTACGCACATCACCCGACCGAGATTCGCGCCACTCTCGCGACCGCGAAATCGGCCGGCCGCAACCGCGTGCTCGCGATGTTTCAACCGCATCGCTATTCTCGCACGAAAGCGCTGAGCAAAGAATTCGGACGCGCCTTCGACGACGCCTTGCAGGTGGTGGTGACGGATGTTTACGCGGCGAGTGAAGCGCCGATTCCTGGCATTACCGGCCGCGTGATCGCCGATGAGATGATGGAACATGGCCATCGCGGCGCGGTTTACCAGCCGCGGCTCGACCGCGTGCATCACGAAATGGGTAACATGCTCGCGGCCGGCGATCTCGTGCTCAGCCTCGGCGCCGGCAACATTCATGAGCAGTTGTCGCTCCTGGCCGCCGACCTCGTGATTGCCGAAAAGCTAAAGGAGATCGTTGGCGATGCGGGTGACGTGCGTCTCTACGAGCCGCTCTCCAAACACACGACCTTGCGCGTGGGCGGGCCGGCGCAGTTCTGGGTCGAACCACGCACGGAAGCGTCTTTCGC
>JACCXL010000177.1 GCA_013697015.1 Chthoniobacterales bacterium
CCCTCGCGCTGGGAAACGGCCACGGGTCGAGCGGCGGCCGCTGACGCCGGGCGAACTCGCCATGCGTCGACCCGATCCCGAAACGATTTTTCCCAGCCGTAATACAGCAGTGCGGCAACAATAACGAGCTCGAGGACGAGGCGCATAAACGGCGATGAGTTCTGCAAGCCTGCCCGGTGCCCGAGGTCAATGCAATCTCGACGTTTGCAGCGGAGATCCCGGCGACCCTGGAAAGATCCGCCCGGCCGATTTCGGCACAGCAGCTGCTTAGAATTTCCATAATCACTCAAATTACTGGGCGACACGCAGAAACACTAATCTAATGAAACGAATCACCATTTACGCCGGCGCTCTCGCCGTTATCACCTCGGCCGGGGTTGTTCTGGCCGGGCCCAAGTCTCACGGGAACCATAGCGGCCCGGGCAACGGAGCCTCCACCACGCACGGAGGTGGCCACGGCGGTCATCATTCCGCCAGCGGCACTTCCGGTCCCGGCAACTCCGGCTTCGGAAAATCGCACAAACACTCCGGAATAACCGGGAACGAAGAAACGCCCTCAACCTCACCAAGCCATTCGCCGGAGGCGGATGAATCGCCCGAGCCTTCGGCCACACCCGAGGTAGAGGAATCACCAGAACCTTCCGCCACGCCAGAAGTGGAAGAGTCACCCGAGCCGACCGAATCGCCGGAGGTTGAGCACTCGCCGCATCCATCAGCAACGCCTGAGGTGGAACATTCGCCGAGCCCCTCAGCCACGCCTGGCGTGGAGCATTCGCCGACACCTTCGCCGACGCCCGAAGGCGAGGACGATTAACTCGCTGAATCTCGCGAAACAACAATAACGGCGCAGCTTAACTTAACGTTCTACAACTGCGGCAGGAGACGCGAGTTTTCTGCCGCAGTTTTTGTGTCGCGGCGGCGTCGGACGTCTCCGTGCTGACGCAAAGTGGGTGGACGCGCAGCGTGAGCGCTCCGCAAATTATGAAAAGCGATCTTCGGTCCACGGATCGGCGGTGTTGCTGTAACCACGCACTTCCCAGAAGCCCGGACGATCGTCGCGGGTGAATTCGATTTCGCGCACGAACTTCGCTCCTTTCCACGCATACAGTTTCGGGATAATGACGCGGGCTGGGCCGCCATGCTCGCGCGTGATCGGTTTGCCATCGAACTGCGTGGCAATGAGGACGTCGTCATCGAGGCAATCTTCCAGCCGCACGTTGGTGCTGTAGCCATCGTAGCTGGTGAAGAGGACATACTTCGCCTCCGGCCGCGGCTGCACGAGCTCGGCGAGCGTGAAAAAAGCGACCCCGCTCCAGCGGCAATCAAATTTGCTCCAGGTCGTGACGCAGTGGAAATCGCTCACGTCTTCGAACTGCGGAAGCCCGTTCCACTCGGCCCATGTGAAAGTCTGGGGACGCTGCACCAAGCCCGTGAGCGCAAGTCGCCACTGCTCCAGCGGCACCTCAGGACGCAGGCCGAGATCGAGCACGGGAAAGCCGGAGGTAAGATGTTGACCGGGCGGCAGGCGTTCTTCCGACCGGACCGCCGGTCTCGCTTTGCCGCTCATTTTGCGCGCCCAACGCTCCTTGCGCTCGATGAAGCTTGGCTGCGGCTCGGTCATGCGTTTTCTATTTTAATGGGTGCGGTCCCAGCTGCAACGGCATGGGGCGCGCGCAGCGGAATACCGCCCGCCTGTCTTTGCTGACGTGCTTCGCGGACCTGCAGGCCGCCGCGGCCGCTGCGCGGATGAAGCGCAGAAGCTAGACCGAGGTCTGCCGCGTCTCCAGCAGCCTGATCGCGTCGCGCAATTCGGCGGCGCGTTCATAGAGTTCGCTTGCGATCGCGACTTCCATTTCGCGCTGCATGATCTCGAGCTTCGAGAGCGGACGCTTGGAGCTAACTTCCTCCAGCCATTCTTCCAAAAACGCGAGCTCGGAGCTTTTGCCGGACAATTCCGGAAAAGGCGAGGCCTGGAAAAATTCCTGAATGGCATCGCGGCCACGCTCGATCTCGCGCATCGCCTCCGCGAATTTTCCGTCGCCCAAAAGAATGGACGCTTTCGCGCGCGTGTTCATCATGAGCACGTAGGGGCGAAATTGCTGGAAGCTCCAGCCGAGCTCATCGCGCTCGGTGTGCGCGGCGACGAAGCTGAAAAGATCGAGGTTCCGTTGCGTGTCGCGGACGACGCCGAGGAAATCGTTGATCTGAAACAGGCTCAGGTAGCGGTGATAATACTGAATGCCTTCCTGTTGCAGCTCGTTGCATTCATCGGTGTCGAGATCGTAGCTTTCCCCGCGCCCATCGGCCCGCGCGGCACGGCGTTGATGGTAAACCAGAAGCGACTCACAATTGTGAGGGTGCTGCCCGTCGGGGCGGCCCTGCATTTCCATCTGGAGAATGCCGAGGTCGATGCGCAACTGCAGTTTCTCCGCGCCATCGAGGCCGACGACTTTGCGGACTTTGATAACGCCGGGTTCGTGCGGCCAATCTTTCAGGAGCGTATGGAGGTCAAGGCTCATGGCTATAATGTTCGGATAATCACTCGCTCTTTGTCAATCGCTGCTGCACGCGTCCCTCGTCGTCTTTAGTTCTTCGTCCCTGCGCTCGCGGCAGATGCGCGGGCGGAATTAAGACGGGATGACGCGCCGTATTCTTCATTCGAACGACAGGGAAAACACACAGCGCCGCGTTGCCAAGACGGCGGATTTGGCACAACCTCGCGCGCGTGGAACAGGAGATTGACGCGTTTATCCGCTTCCTCGCGATCGAGCGTGGTTTGTCGGATAACTACCAGCTCTCGACCCGCCGTTCGCTGACCGAGTTCGCCTCCTGGTGTTCGGCGGCGCGCCAAATCACGGAGCCGCGCGCGGTCACGCAGCCGCTCATCAGCGACTATCTCGCGCATCGCAAACGCGGCGGACTAGCCGCCTCGTCGATCAAATTGATCGTGGTGGCGTTGAAAATTTTCTTCCGCTATCTCGCCGGCCAGGGCGGGCTCGAGCGTGATCCGACTGAGACGCTCACGCTCCCACGCATCGAGCGCTATCTGCCCGAGACGTTGAATGAGCTGCAAGTGGAGCAGTTGATCGAGAGCATCGAGGTGTCGCAACCGCTCGGACTGCGCGATCGCGCGCTGCTGGAGCTGCTCTATGCGAGTGGACTACGAATTTCCGAGCTGGCGAACGCCCGCCTGGAGAATCTGGACGTCGAGGAGCGAATCATTCGGGTGACCGGAAAAGGAAACAAAACGCGGCTCATTCCGGTGGGCCGAAAAGCGTGCGCGGCGATCTCCGCTTACGTGGAGAACGAACGTGCAAAGTTCGTGAAGCGACGGACCGGGAGCGAAATTTTTCTCTCCGTGCGCGGCACGAAGCTGACAACCGTAAGAATCTGGCAAATCGTAAAAAAACGGGCCCGCGTCGCCGGATTTGAAACGAACATTTACCCGCATTTGCTGCGGCACAGTTTCGCGACGCACCTGCTGAGCAACGGCGCCGATCTGCGCATCATCCAGGAAATGCTCGGGCACGCGGACATTTCCACTACGCAGGTTTATACGCACGTGGATCAGCAGCGGCTCAAGGCGGTGCATCGGAAGTTTCATCCGCGCGCGTGAAGGGACGCGACCTGCGTATGGCTGAAGGCAGGACGCAGCCGACGATTAGCGGCAAAGAAAAGCGTGCGAGCGGCAGCGCCGCCAGTACACTTCACGGCACATGAAGCGGTTTATCCTGCTCGTGATGGCAGCTGCGATCGCAGCCGTGATCGCAGCTTTCGCGATCTATCATTTCACGCGCGGACATTTCGCCAGGAGTTCGAGCGCCGCCGTGGCCGGCCTGCTGCCGCGCGAGACGATTCTGCTGGCGCATTTGCCAGACTTTAACCAGACGCGCTCCCAATTTCACGAGAGCGACGTTTATCAGATCTGGCGTGAAC
>JACCXL010000179.1 GCA_013697015.1 Chthoniobacterales bacterium
GCGATGGATGGTCTGTCGTCTCGCACTGAGGTTGTAGCTGCGATCGTTGGCTCCTCCAGAGACACACTGTAAACACGAATCGGTCTCTCGATATTCTTCAGCTTCTGCTCGCCCATATCTTCGAAAACAAGATCGAGCCGGTTGCCGACGTGATCGCGGACGGAATTGGAGATCGTGATCCCGCCGGGCTCGGCAATGCTCTCCAACCGCACCGCCACGTTAACCCCATCACCAAGAATGTCGTCGCCTTCCACAATCACATCGCCAAGGTTAACGCCGATGCGGAATTCGAGGCGGCGATCCTGCGGCACATCCGCGTTTCGCTCCCGCATCCCGCGCTGAATCTCGGCGGCGCAGGCGACCGCGCTTACCACGCTCGGAAACTCCGCCAGCATGCCGTCGCCGGTCAGCTTAAAGATGCGCCCTTGATGCTCGGCGATCTTGCCGTCGATGAAATCAGCTCGAATGGCATTAAACGCGGTGAGCGTGCCGGCCTCGTCGGCACCCATCAGCCGACTATAACCGACCACGTCGGCAGCAAGGATGGCGGTCAGGCGACGTTCCATGTCGGCTCAGAAAATCAGCTCGTGAAAAATCGGACGAAATTTACCTGGCAGCAAGTCATGGCGAATGAAATCATCTCAGGAGCAGCCGCGAGAATAAAACCAAATCGGAGATGCGGGCCGACTCAAGCAAAAGAGCGGAGCAGAGCTGCGCGAAGGTCTCGACTAGCATTTCGGAAAGCGGCGCGAGCTGTCCCGCTTACGCCACTATTTCACCACTCGATGACCGTGCTCGCCCAGGTCAGTCCTCCGCCGAAGACGACCATCAGCACGTAATCGCCGGCTTTGATTCGACCACTCCGATTCGCCTCGTCCAGAGCGATCGCCACGGCTGCGGCCGAGGTGTTGCCGTAGCGATCGAGATTCACGTAGAACTTCTCGAGCGGAATTTTCAACCGGTCCGCGATCGCTTCGATGATGCGGACATTCGCTTGATGCGGAATGACGCAAGCGATGTCATCAATCGTGAGGCCGGCTTGGTCGAGCGCTTTCTTCGACGCCCGTAGCATGGCCGTGATGGCCTGTTTGTAGACTTCCTTCCCGCTCATGTGAATTGTCTGCAGGTTTTGGTGCGCGTTTTCGCGCGTGATCGGCGTGCGGCAGCCGCCCCCCGGCATAAAAAGAATATCGGCGTACTGTCCGTCGCTGCCGATATGCGTGCTGATGACTCCGTGGGCGCCGTTGCCGCGATGGCGCAAGATGGCGGCACCTGCGCCGTCGCCAAAAAGCACGCACGTGTTGCGATCGGTCCAATTTGTGATCGAACTGAGCTTTTCCGCGCCGATCACGAGAACGGTATCGTAGGTGTGCGAGGTAATGAATTGCTGCGCGATTTCGACTGCGAAAAGGAACCCGGCGCAGGCCGCGGAGACATCGAGACAGGCAGCCTTGAGCGCCCCGATTTTTTGTTGCACGAGACACGCGGTCGCCGGGAAATACATGTCCGGCGTGGCGGTGGCGACCAGGATTAGTTCGATTTCAGAGGGGTCGATCTGGGCCTGCTCGATGGCAGCAAGCGCCGCCTTCGTCGCCATGTCGCTGGTGTGCTCACCCTTGGCCGCGATCCGCCTTTCCTTGATGCCGGTGCGCGTCGTGATCCACTCGTCGGTCGTGTCGACCATCGTCGAGAGGGCAGCGTTGGTGAGAATCTTCTCCGGCACATAGCTGCCGGTGCCAACGATGGAGACGGAGCGGCGCGGCTTAGCGGAGCGCGGGCTCGAGCGGGGCTGTCGTTTCATGATAACGGCGAACTTCCTCGATGATATGCGGGTTCACCTGCTGTTCAATCGACTCCGCCGCGACACGCAAAGCATTTTTGATCGCGAGGGGCGTGCTGGCGCCATGCGCGATAATGCAGATGCCGTTCACGCCTAGCAGCGGCATCCCGCCGTATTCTTCGTAATTCAATTTCTTTTTGATCGCCCGGAAAGCATTTCGGGCCAGATATGCGCCGGCCATGCGCACCTTACTCTGCAACAGCTCATGCTTGAGCCACCTGAAGACAGCCTCCGACACCGACTCGCATGTTTTCAGCACAACATTGCCGACGAATCCGTCGCAGACCACGACCTCAACCGGATTTTCAAACAAGTCATGACCTTCAATATTCCCGCGAAAGTTAAGCTGACTTTGTTTCAGCATTTTGAAGACTTCTTTCGTCATGCCGGTGCCCTTGACGTCTTCATCCCCAATCGACATCAAGCCGATCACAGGTTTTTTATAACCGAGAACGTGACGTGAGTAGACCTCACCCATGATGGCGTATTGCAGGAGATGTTCGGCGCGCGCGTCGCTGTTTGCCCCCGCATCGATCAGCACAAACAGGTTAGTTTCAGATGGAATCAACGCCGCGATCCCGGGCCGATCAATCCCCGGCAGCGTCCGCAGCTTGATCGTCGTGGCCGCGACCGCTGCCCCCGTGTGACCGGCGCTCACGATTGCATCAGCGTCGCCCTTTTTGACCAGATCGACCGCGCGGCTGACGGACGAATCTTTTTTTCGCCGCACTGCATCCACGGCGCCGTCCGACATCTCCACGACTTGGGTCGCGTGCACAATCTCGACGCGGCCGTCGTGGCAGCCATGTTTAATTAGTTCCGCCTCGATGCGCGGCGTGTCCCCGACCAGAAAGAGTTTTTCGATGCGCGGATATTCGCCGAGGGCCATGACCGCTCCACCGACAATATTTGGCGGACCGAAATCGCCACCCATGGCGTCGAGTGCGATTTTCATGAGCCGGCAATTTTGCGGAGTCTCATGGCCGAATGCAAAATCAAAATCGGAACGTGGGAGGGACCTCAGTGTCCCGATCTTTCCCGAACCCATCGGGGCGCTGAGGCCCCTCCCACATTATTTTCCTTCGACCGTGAGCACCTGGCGTCCCTTGTAATATCCGCAGGCCGGACAGGCAGTGTGCGAAGCGACCGTGCTGCCGCATTGCGTGCATTTGTTCATCTGCGGCGCGCGCCACCGATGCGACGCCTTGCGCGTGCGCAATCGCATCTTGGATGGCTTGCGTTTGGGGACTCCCATGGGCCGACTACGAAAGCATGATCTTGTGAAAAAACAACTGCGCGACGCCGGCAGTTGCCGGCGGTTGATTCGTTAAAAAATGTTACAACGTTAAAATGGGGCCCCGCGCGTCCCTTGTAACTTTGTAACGCTTTTAACGTTTTAACTTCACTTTATCCAACGCGCTCCAATCAGGCGCAGCTTTGATTTTGGCTTCCTCGGTCGTTTCCGTTTTGGTGTCCAACATCGCGCG
>JACCXL010000200.1 GCA_013697015.1 Chthoniobacterales bacterium
CGCTCATATAGATCGCTTCATCGATATCGTGGGTGACGAGCAGCGTCGTGGTGCGCCGGGCCTCCCAGAGACCCAGCACTTCGTCCTGCATTCGCATGCGCGTAAAGGCGTCGAGGGCGCCAAGTGGCTCGTCGAGCAGGAGAATTTTCGGATGATTGATCAGCGCCCGCGCCAAGGCCGCGCGCTGCGCCATGCCGCCCGAAAGATGGTGCGGGTAGGCGTTGCCAAAACCGTCGAGTCCCACGAGACGCATGAACTCATCGACTTCATGTCGTTGCTCGTGCAGTACACCGCGCGCGACGAGACCGGCCTCGATGTTGCGCCGGACGGTGAGCCATGGGAAGAGGTTCGGATCCTGGAAGACGAGCCCGCGATCCGCGTTCGGGATCGTGATAGGCTGGGAACCGATCATGAGCTCGCCCGAGTCGGGAGAATCGAGGCCGGCAATGAGGCGAAGAAATGTGGACTTACCGCAGCCGCTGGGACCTACGAGCGAGACGAACTCACCGGCAGCGAGCGAGAGAGAGACCGCGTCGAGCGCGAGCCGCCGAATCCTGGCATCCTCGGGCGCGGGAAAACTTTTGCTGACTTCTCGGACGCGGAGCGAGGAGGCTTCGATCGCGGCTACCGCTACCACTTGATCACTCCTTTTTGCCAGACCAGCACGCGGTCGCGCACCTTAAAGAGCAGCGTCATGATGGTGGAAAAGAAGGCCGCCATGATGACGAGGGCGGCGAAAACTTTTCCATACTCGGCCCAGCCCTGCGCCCAGCTCACATACCACCCGAGGCCGGACTTCACGCCGACGGTCTCGGCGACAACGAGGGTTAAAAACGATGCACCAAGTCCCATGAAAAGCCCGATGAAAATGCTCGGAATCGCCGCGGGAATGGCGACACGGAAAATGAGGTAAGAGCGCCCCGCTCCGAGCGTCCGCGCGACGTCGAGATACGAAGCGCGGGTATTGGAAATGCCGGAAGCGGTCAGCATTGTGACCGGAAACCAGACTGCCAGCGCGATCAGTGCGGCGGCCGAAAAGAGCGCGGAAGGCGAAACCACCATGGCGAGCGGAATCCAGGCGGTCGCTGGGATCGGCCCGACGACCTTGAGCACCGGCATTCCCCAGTATCGGATGGGAGAGGACCAGCCGATGCAGATACCGCTGATCAATCCGGCCACGACGCCGAGGGCATATCCGCCGAGAAGCAGAATGAGCGAGTGCCAGGTGCTGTCGAACAGGAGCGCGCGATCATTAATCAAGCTCTGCAGGACTCCCGCCGGGCTGGGAAAGTACGGCAGCGGGAGTAGTCGCAAACCGGAAGTGATCACTTCCCAAACGCAGAGGAGCGAAACCGCGGCGGCGAAGATCGGGAATATATCTCGCGTCCATCGCCGCAAGCGTGACCAGACTGGCCGGGCCAACAGGAGAACGACGGAGGCACCGAGAATCACGCTTAGAAAAAGCGTGTAAGAATGTACTTCGGCGGGCGGCTCTTTGGTCGAGGCGCTCAGGTGGACGACCAAAGCGATCAACGCCGCGACGGGCAAAGCTAGTAGGCCGCGCAGGCTTGCTGTCGGCAACGGCGTGATCGCTGCGTCGCCGGCAAATCCCGCTTTCCATGGTGCGGCCACTGGCGTCTGCGCGGGCCGTTCCGTTGCTGGCGAGGCGGACGTCACTTCTGCGCCGCGACGACTGTCTTCTCCTTGGTGCAGCACGATCCTTCGGTATCCGACAGGATCAGCTCCGCAAACAAACGGATGTCTTGATCCGGAGGAATCTGGCCGCCCGCGACTTTCTCCACTGTTAAGTTCTGCAACCACTCGTCCGAGACGCCATCGAGGTGCGCAAATGCTCGCTGCGCCAGAGCGGCGACATCGGTCGTCGGGCTGAGCATCCCCGCGACTTTCATTTCTGCCGCGGCGGATTTGACGGCTGCGTCCGCGCCGGAAACGCTCGGCACATAACGCAGATGCGAGATGGCGACGGTGTTGAGCTCTGGATTCGCGGCGAGATATTTTTTCTCGACCGACAACCGCGCAGCCGCCGCGGGGTTCGCCTCCACCCATTTTGCCCCCTTGAGCAGGGCGCGAGTCGCAGCCGCCGCGGCTTTTGGATTGGCCGACAGAAACTTACCGTTCACGATCACCGCGCAACAGTACTCATTCTTGTAAGGCGCATCCGCCGCCTGATCGGCGACGTTACGGACCTTCCCGTCAGCGAGCAGAAGGCTGCCGATCGGTTCGGAATCAGCCACCGCGTCCACTTCCCCTTTGTCGAGCGCGAGTCCGAGTTCACCGGCCGGGAACACGCGCCAAGTGACGTCCTTGCTCGCGTCGATCCCGTTGGCGCCGAGAACTCGGTTGGCAAAGATAAAGGGCGGCGTCCCCATCCCCGGCACTCCGATCCGCTTTCCCCGGAGATTCTGAACCGAGTGAATATTACCTTTGGTGGCCGCCTGGACGCGCAGGCAACCCATGTGAATGCCGGCGGTGAACTTCACGTCGAGGCCCTGCTCGATTGGCTTTAGGAAATACATGACGAGATGATGCGTGATGTCGAATCCGCCCAGTGCCAGGACATCTTTGTAGTTAGCCCATTCGCATTTCACCATTTCGACCTCGAGACCCTCCTCTTTGAAGAATCCTTTCTCGACGGCGCTGAAGATCGGCGCCTCGCAAGTCAAGCCGATGTAGCCGACACGGATTTTGTTTGAGCCGCCGGTGGCAGAACCAGAATTCTTTTTACAGCCCGCGAGCAGCAGGACTCCCACGATCGATAATGAAATGAATTTTCCGAACGTCATGGTGTTTAGCTAATCAAAGGTGGTAGGAATACAATAATAAGCACCACCTATGGAAGCCAAACTTTTCGTGAAGCGGCAAAAGCCTAACCGGGTTGCTTTCAACGTTTGCGATAGGGAATATCGAGCGCCATGCACGATCCGCTAGAACTTC
>JACCXL010000231.1 GCA_013697015.1 Chthoniobacterales bacterium
GCCTAGACGCGCGACCTCGCTAAAACGCGCGAATTATTTTTCGAGGATCGTGCGGCGGTCCTGTCATCCCGAGCAGCAGTCGAGGGATCCCGTCGCGGAATCAGAAGGCTCTGCTACGGGATGCTCCGACTCCGCTGGCGCTCCGGTCAGGATGACGAACGAGTGGCGCGGCGCGTTAGAAGATCGAAACGGGATTTCCGACCGTGACGAGATCTTTCACGCGTGCGGCATCCCAGTTGGCCGTGCGGATGCAGCCATGGCTGGCGGCGCGGCCGATCGTCTCCGGATTATTCGTCCCATGGACGCCGACGTGCGGTTTGTTGAGTCCCATCCAGAGAACGCCGACCGGATTGTTTGGCCCGGGCGGCAAGTTGAAGAACTCATCGCTTTTCACGCCATGTTGCAGCACGCCTTCATCGTGGCGAAACACAGGCATCGTGGCGATGCCGAGAACCTTCCACAGCCCGAGCGGAGCCGGCAGCGTCGTCGAGCCTGGCGTAATGGGAAATTCGGCCACGATCTGACGGCCGTCGTAAATCAGGAGGAAGCGTTCTTTGGTGTCGATGAAGACCGTGCGGTTGGCGAAAGCGGGATTAGGCGGCACGAATCCTTCATGCAAGTCCTCGATCTTAAAAGGGAGCACGTTAGGCACTTTCACGGTGTCGCCCGGTTTCAGATCGTCGAGCTTTTGGCCCGGATTCAGTTTCCGCAGATAATCTTCCGCGGAATGGAATCGCTCCGCTACCAGCTCGAGAAGCGTGCCGTATTTGAGTCCCTTCAGTTTCGATTGTTCCGATGGTTTCGACGCGGTGGGTCCGATAAAGTTGAGCGCTTCAGGCGGGATGATGTAGTCGGTGAACGCCACCGGCACTTGCTCCAGCAACCACGCGTCAACCGCACCGGTTTCAGGCATCTTGTTGGCGCGCTTGTAAGCAACGAGAGCTTTGCGAAAAAATTCGCCCATCTTTCCGTCGATTTTCCCAGGGCCGAAATCGTTGTTATCCAGGAAAATTTGGAGCCGTGTGCTGGTTTCCTCGTCGTAGAACGGAACGGCCACGAGCGGTTTCGGTCGTGCCGTGGCCGCTGGTTTCGGAATCGCTTGGGATGTGGATGGCGGCAGCGCTTTCCTGACCTGCTGTGCCGATGAAATCGAAGCGAAAACTACGAAAAGAAGAAAGAGGACCCTCATTGCGCGCAAGCTATCGGACGTGAACTGCCGGAGCGCAACCGGCACAAAGCTCGAAATGAGCATCTGAGACATGCATGCATTAATTCGGATGAACTACGCAGCCGGAGATTGCCATGGAAGCCGTGCCGTTTCCCGCTAGCCTCGCGGGATGAACGAACTCATCAATCTCGTCGTCCAGCGCACCGGCATTAGTCAGGAAGACGCGCAGAAAGCGGTTCAAGTCATGGTGGATTTCCTAAAGACAAAACTGCCTGCACCGCTAGCGAGTCATCTGGATTCGCTTCTGGCAGGCGGAGTGGGCGCGAGCGCCATCGGTGAGGAGGCGGGAGAGCTTTTGAAGGGCGCGCTCGGCGGTTTTTTCGGAGGGAAAAAAATAGCACGCGCCGGCTGAGTTCGTCCCTCATTGGCCGAGACGATCAGGCGCCGATGCAGTGCCCGACGCGGTCTTGGCCCAACTTCGTAATACTTCCGCCACGCTCCACGCTTGCGCTATGCAACCGCCCGCAGTGTGCGGCTCGCGCGCGTCGAACACTTCGCTGATCGTGCCGATGCCGCCTTCGTCGCGATGTTCCCGAAAACGCTCAAGGAATTTTCGCGCCCCCGCCTTGTCCTCAGGATGCACTTTTAGCCAGGCGTCGACGAACGGTCCGATCAGCCACGCCCAGACGGTGCCTTGATGGTAGGCGCCATCGCGCGAACGGAGATCGCCGCTGTAAATGGGCTTGTAATCTGGATGATCTGGCGAAAGCGAGCGCAGCCCGACCGGAGTGAGTAACTTCGATTCGACGACGTCCATGACTGATGGCCAGTGCACCGGCTCGAGCACTGGATGGTCGAGAGCGATTGCAAATACCTGATTCGGCCGGCAGGAGGCGTCGGTAGTTCCGCTTTGTCCGTTGCAATCCACGACGTCGAAGAGATAGCCGCCATCGGCATTCCAGAAACGCTCGTTGAACGAGAGACGCGTCTGTTCCGCGCACGCCCGATATCTCTCCGCGGCGCTCGCGTTGTTTTCTTCACCGCACCATTGGGCGAGCAACTGCAGCGCGTTGAACCAGAGCGCGTTCAACTCGACCGCTTTGCCGCGACGCGGCGTCACGACCCAGTCGCCCATTTTGGCATCCATCCAGGTAAGCTGATAACTTTCCGCGCCTTGCGCGAGCAGACCGTCACTCGAGTCGACGTGGATGTTGAACTTTGTGCCGCCCAAGTGATGCTCCGCGATATCGATCAGCGTCGGCAGAAGAAGACGCAGCGTAGTGCGATCATCCGTGTAACGCAGGTAGCGATTGAGCGCGTGGAAAAACCAAAGGGTGGCGTCCGCCGTGTGATAAAGGCCTTCCTTCTCGCCGTCGGGAAACATGTTCGGGATGAGCCCATCGCGCACATAATGCGCGAAGGTGCGAATGATATAGCCGGCTTCGAGGCAACGCCCTGTGATAAGCGCGAGACCTTCAAGCGAGATCATCGTGTCGCGTCCCCAATCGGTGAACCAATGGTAACCGGCGATGACGGTTCGCACTTCATCTCCGGCCGCGTGCGCGCGGGCCGCTTCTTCCGCGCGACCAGCCGGCGTAATGATGAATTGGTCCGCGGCAAAGACGAGCTCCGCCGGAAATCCAGTTCGCGCCTCCGGGATCGCGTCGTCCAACATTTTCGCGCGACGTTGAGTTTCGGAATTCAGCGCCGCCTCCGGAGCGAGAACCTCGATGATGTCCCAGGTCTCAGTCGAAGCAATCAGCGCGGCGCTATCACGACTTCGTAGATCGACCTGAAAGAACCCCGGACTCCAGAGATTGCCTTCGTAAGCATAACCGCGCACCTGTTCCACCCGGTAAAAAACTTGATGGATGTTTTGCGGCGAAATGGTGAACTCCGCGTCTTCATCGGAAACTTTCATGCGCAACGGCAGCAGGCCGCTGTGTTCCGCATGGATTTCGTAGCGCCTTTCGAGCGCTCGCAGTTGATACGGCGCCGGCAATCCTTCATTCACGGGCGCTTCGTGATGGCGAAAATGAAAGGCCGGGCGCAATTCCAATCGCGGCCGCTTCTCCCCCGCAAGAATACGGTAGATGACGTGGACCGTGTTTTGCAGATGCAACATCAGCACCCGCTTTTCCAAAACGAGGTCGCGCACGTGGTAAGTCCAGACCGGCAGTCCATCTTCGAGGCGGAACTCGTGCAGGTAATCGGCCGACCGCAGATCGAGCTGGCCGCCGGCGCGTTCTTCCGCGCCTAACGAGATGACATCATCATCATCAAAGCGGAGAAACTCCGAGACGTGACTCCACATCACCATGCGACCGTGCGGCACGGGCAAGGCTGCGATGAGCAGGCCGTGATATTTCCGAGTGATCGCGCCGGAAACGGTGCCCGAGGCATAGCCGCCGAGACCATTGGTCACGAGCCACTCGCGCGATAAGAGCAGCTCGCGCGAATGATTCACCCTATCCCAAGGCATTGATCGTGTCGTGAAGGGCATCGTTTGTTCGAACACTAAGAGCCGGAAAAGCTCAACGATTTACCGGCTTTTTGCGCGAGCGCGTGCGCTTGCGCGGTTTGAACAACAGAGCTGCTTCCGCCGGCAAGGTCCATTCAACATCCAGATTCATCTCGACCGCGCCAATTCCACCGTAACGGGGCGACTCGCTCGTCCAAATCGTCTCCCAGATGTGATCCGCCGGTGGAGCGAGCAGCGGTTCGGGCAAAGGTGAAGCGGTGAAACGAGAGCCGAGGTTTACGATTAACAGACGTTCGTCGTTCGTTTGGCTGAAGAATCGCAGCGCGAAACAATCGGCTCCTAGCACCGCGCCGTCAACGGCGCCGGGAATTTGCTGGCGCAGCCGCGTGTCGTCTTTGCGCAAGCGAATGAGATCGCGATGCAGTTCGCAGAGCGCGCTGTTCCGCTCGCGCTCCGACCAATCGAGCTTGGAA
>JACCXL010000236.1 GCA_013697015.1 Chthoniobacterales bacterium
GCTCTACGTGGCGAACGAAGGCAAGTTGCTGGCTGTTGTTCCGCCTGATAATGCGGAGCGCGTTCTGCAAGCCATGCGTCAGCATCCGCTCGGCCAGGACGCTGCGATCATCGGCGAAGTGACCGCGGAGCATCCCGGTTTCGTCATGATGAAGACCCGCGTCGGCGGCACGCGCGTTGTTGACATGCTCTCAGGCGAACAGCTTCCGCGCATCTGCTGAGAAAATCCCCGCGTGCTCCCTCGCCTGCTCAAGCGTTGAGCGCGTTTTGTTAGGCTACGCGGAACATATCGTGCAAGGCAGCACGCGCGGCGTGGTAGCCGCACATGCCGTGAACTCCTCCGCCCGGTGGCGTGGAGGATGAGCAGAGATAGACGCCCGGGAGTGGGGTACGGTAGGGCGTTGGACTGAGCACAGGCCGCGCGATGAGCTGAACGAGATTGGCTGCGCCGCCGTTGATGTCGCCGCCGATCAGATTCGCGTTGCTCTTCTCGAGGTCGGCCGCCGCAGTGCGGTGCCGCGCGAGGATGCAATCGCGGAAGCCAGGCGCAAAGCGCTCGATCTGCTGCTCGATGCGTTGGCTCATGTCGACCGCGGAGCCGTGCGGCACGTGGCAGTAAGCCCAGAGCGTATGTTGGCCGCGCGGCGCGCGCGTGCCGTCGAACAGACTTTGCTGGGCGACGAGGACGAATGGGCGCTCGGGATGCCCGCCTTGCGCCACCTCTCGCTCACCCGCGGCCACTTCAGCCAGCGTGCCGCCAACGTGCACCGTTCCCGCGCGTCTACATTGCTCCGCCATCCACGGAATGGGAGCCGAGAGCGCATAATCAAGTTTCAAAACGCCAGGGCCGTGGCGGAAACGCTCGAGGCGCTGGCGATAACGCGATGGCAACCGATCGCCGACCATGCGCACGAATTGCCACGGCGTCACGTCGAGCAAAATCGCACGCGCGTTTGGCAACTGCTCGAGTTTGTCGATGCGCTGATTGACCTCGATCTTTCCGCCGAGCTCGCGCAGATAACCGGCCAGAGCATTCGCGATCGCCTGTGAACCACCACGCGGGAGCGGCCAGCCGACGGCGTGTCCTGCCATTCCCAGGACCAACCCGAAAGCAGCCGATGCCATCGCCTCCAGCGGCAGGAACGAATGCGCGGCCATGCCCGCGAAAAGTGCTCGTGATTCTTCTCGCTTGAGGAGGGCTTTTGCCAGCACGCTCGCCGGCCAGAGAGCCGCGGCGCCAAAGCGAGCGAGCAGAAACGGATTCTTCGGCAGATGAAGCATTGGGCGCAGAAATTCGTCCGCCAGATTTTTCCAATCCCGCACTAGCGGCTGCATAAGGCGGCGATAGCCATCGTCATTGAGCGTATCGGCGGTTTCACCGACGCTCCGATGGAGAGCTGCCGCCATCCCGTCACCGAGGGGATGCGCAAGTGGAATGTCCGGTTGAATCCATTCGAGGCCGAAACGGTCCAGCGGCAGCGAATTGAAAAACGGCGAGCCGGCGCCGAGCGGATGAATCGCCGAACCGATATCGTGCACGAAGCCGGGCAGTGTCAGCGCCGCCGAACGCGTCCCGCCGCCGATGGTGGCGTTCGCTTCGAGGACGAGCACAGACAATCCCGCACGCGCGCAGGTTACCGCCGCGGCCAAGCCGTTAGGCCCCGACCCCACCACCACCACATCGAATTCAGCGGACATGATCGGGAGCATCTTCTCGAGCATTGTCTCGCTGGCCAGCAGAGTGCCTGAGTTCGGGCCTCTTTAAGGGTCGGGCCAGTGGTACTGCTGGCCGATGGCTTCCACAAAGATGTTTTTTACAACCTCGATGTCAGCTTTGGCATTCATCATGATCACCGCTCCCTGTCCTGTCTCCGCAAAGGCGATGGTCACGGCATCGACGGCGAAACATCGGCCAGGAACGTGTCCAGTTCGTTGTAAAATCCGCGCGGTGCCTCGATCCAGGGAAAGTGACCGCAACGAGGGTTTACGCGAATGGATGCTGGCGGGAAATGCTGCCGACAACTCGTGTTCAGTAGCTTTGCCTATCGCATCCGTGTCACCGTGCAGGATCAGCGCCGGGCGTTTGCCGGACGCGCCGATCTCGGCTACGCGAAGGTCGGCTCGGAGATCATATCTTGTCCTCCTGAGGTCACGCAAGATGAGTTCGGAGGTCTGGGAACTGTAGGTCTGTGGGGTCAACGTCCCGTTAACGGCAGCCAAACTTCGTCGATCGAAAAGGTATGCACCCGTCCTCAGTTTTTTCACCTCAAGCATGGCTCGCTCGCGTAATGCAGGATCACACGTCTGTTTCTCCCACGCCTGGATCGAGTCGAGCTCCGTCGGGGTCTGCCGTTGACGGAGCACGATGTCGGAGCGGTCGAAAAACTCCAGGCTCGTTCCGCCTGACCCGACAAGAATCAGACCCGCCACGTTGGCGGGGTGCTGGGTCGTGTAGGCCATTGCGAGCATCCCGCCCCACGAATGTCCAATTATCGTCCAGTTCTCGACTCCGAGGGTTACTCGCAAGGTTTCGAGGTCGGCGACTGTTTTGCGAACTGTTACTGAATCAGTGCCCAGCGCGCGCAGCCTGGATCGCCCTGTTCCGCGTTGGTCCGGAAGAATCACTCGATGCGAAATCGTGAGATGATCAAACACCGGGTCGAGGTAGTCGCCAGAGCGGCCAGGTCCGCCCGAAAGCAGAAGGACGGCGAACCCGTGACCGCCAATGCGATAGTAAAGCGACCCATCGAGAAGCGGCAAGCTCGCCGCGTCGACGGACCCGATCGCCGAGATCGCACCGAGCACCGCAATTAGAACGATAAGAACATTACGGGCTTTGCGCGGGAGGGTCGGCGCGGCTGATAAAAGGAAAGCGGCAAGCTTCACAAGTAACATCCGAGACTAATTCGATCACGATTCAGACTCGGGCGTAACGATCACGGTCAAGTCGAGATTCGACGAACGATTTCAGCTAGCACGGAAATCACAGGTTCGTCAGCGACCGAAGAGAAGCTGAGCGCTTTTTTCCGATGCGGCCATCTGACGATCGAGGATTCGACCGGAAAGTTTAAGATATTCCGGTGTGAAGAACTGATCGTCTTCGGTCGCATCGAGTATCGGTGAATTCATTGATCCGCCACCGCCTTGCGGCAGATACCGCCAGAAGGAAGCATTCCAAAAAAACTCAAGCGGAGAAGATTGCGCGGCCGCAGCCGCGCGCTTTTTGTCGACCTGCTCTCCAACCGAGCGAATCGCAAGCTCGAGTGTCGTTGGGGTGGTGGGTGACTCGAAGTGGTCCGTGATTCTTATGCTCGCTGGATCGAGAAGAGTGTTGCCGACGTCAGTACTTTTTGAACGCTCATCTCCTTGCGCATGCGAAATACAAGGAACGCACGCGACTACGGTGACGATAAATCGCAACGCGCGAGACACGGAAGTCCTGGCACCGCTTGGCGTCGGTCTCACCCTCCCACCGTATTGTCACTGCGATGCCGCGGCAATCGAACAGTATTACTCCGTCGGCAGTTTGTCAGGCGTTTCTGTGAAACGCCATCGCTTTCTCACCTGAGCGGCGTCTGACACATACGCCCTACAAATCCGCCGAGAAGGATCCCCCGGAAAGTAGCGAGGATCCGGCGATCCCGGCGGCGCTCGCCCGCTTTCCTCATGGTTCTCCCGAGCGGCCGCCTG
>JACCXL010000259.1 GCA_013697015.1 Chthoniobacterales bacterium
CTTGTGGCGCGCACACAAGCGCTACGCCGGTTTGAAAGGCAAGTTTCCTGTGACCTTCACACTCTAGGCTTCCAAGGCGCGTCACTGCATTGCTTCATCGAGTCGATTCCGGCCCGCAGCTCGCCAAGTTTCCAGAGTTTGCGCTTGCGCGGGCATGACCTCGCGCGAGCATAAACGCACCTAGGTCTTATGGCTTTTACGACGCGCGAAATCGAATCTCCAGATGCCGTCACGCGTAGCGTCGCGGCGGATGCGGAACTGCGCGACGCGCATCAATCCGAAGACGATATCGGAGAGAAAATGGTGCTCAACATGGGCCCTTCCCACCCCGCCACGCACGGCGTTCTGCGGCTCGTGCTGGAACTCGATGGCGAAGTAATTGTGAAAGCAACCCCCGATGTCGGCTATCTGCATCGCGGCGACGAAAAAATCGCGGAGAACATGCAGTACAACCAGTTCGTGCCCTACACGGATCGGCTGGATTATCTCGCGCCGCTCGCGAACAACGTCGCTTACGCGCTGGCGGTGGAAAAGCTGATGGGCTGGGAAGTCCCGCCGCGCGGACGCGCCATTCGGGTGCTCTGCTGCGAGCTGGCCCGCATCCAGGCGCACCTCATGGGACTTGGCGCGATGGCGCTCGATCTCGGCGCGATGACGGTATTCCTCTACACATTTCAGCAGCGCGAGCTGATCTACAATTTGTGCGAAGTGCTGACCGGCGCACGCTTCACCACTTCCTACACTCGTGTCGGAGGACAAATTCGGGATCTGCCGCCGTCGTTTTTGCCGCAGCTTGAGCAGTTTCTCGATGGCTTCATTCCGCAGCTGGATGAAGTGGATAAACTGCTGACCCGGAATCGCATCTTCGTCGATCGGACCCGAGATATTGGCGTAATCCTGAAAGATCGCGCCATCGCCTACGGCATTTCTGGACCGAACTTGCGCGCCAGTGGCGTGGAGCACGATCTCCGGCGCAAACACCCGTATCTGGATTACGACCAGTATGACTTCGAGGTCGTCGTCGGGACGGCGGGCGACGCGTACGACCGCTACCTGGTTCGTCTCGAGGAGATGCGTCAAAGCGTCAAAATCTTGCGACAGGTTATCGATAAAATGCCAACCGGCCCAATCAATGTGGCCGATTGGAAAAATGCGCTGCCACCGAAGGCGCGGGTCATGACGAAGATGGAAGAGTTGATTCACCACTTCATCGTGGTAACCGAGGGCCTCGATGCGCCGCCGGGGGAGATTTATTTCGCAGCCGAGAATCCGAAGGGCGAACTAGGGTTTTACATCAACAGCAAAGGCGGCGGCGTGCCGCATCGGCTGAAGATCCGCGCGCCCTCCTTCGTGAATTTGAGCATTTTGCCCGAGCTGCTGCCCGGTTGCATGATCAGCGACGTGGTGGCGGTGCTCGGCAGCCTCGACTTCGTGATGGGCGAGTGCGACCGGTAGTCACCATGAAAAACAATCATCCTCTCCAACGCCGCTGCGGAATTATCTTTGCCCTCGTGCTGTTCGCCTTCACCAGCTGCGAGCGCGGGGCGCTTTCCGGCTCACGCCTGACCAATGCCAACTACGACCAAATCACAACCGGCATGAGCAAGAGCCAGGTGGAAAAGATTCTCGGGGCTCCCACCACGGTGGAGACCAAGGATGTGATCATCTACAAAAAGACGACTTATCGTTACGAAGAGGGGACGAAATTCGCGGTCGTTACATTTAAAAATGACGAGGTAGATGGAAAAGACACGAACCTTGGGCGCTAGCGCGCCAACGCCGAGACGTTCCGTACGCGCTTCCCTTCTCTGGCGAGCGGGAGCCGTCGGCGTCGCGATTCTCGGCCTGGCGGTGGCGTGCCTTCCCGGCGACCGGCTCACGAAAGCAAACGTCGCGGAAGTATCTGAGGGGATGACGAAGAAGCAGGTTGAATCGATCCTCGGCGCGCCGACCTCGATCGACACGAAAGATCTGCTCGTCTCGAAGAAAACGACCTACCTCTACGCGCAGGGAAAAGAATCCGTCACGATCGTTTTCAGGGACGACAAGGTGCAATCGAAAGAGAGCACGTTGTCGAAGTAATCAGATTGCTTGTGGCTTCGGAGACGTTCGCATCGAGCACTGTTCCGGCGGAGCTGGAGGGCAGGATGGACGAGGCGATCCGTCGTTATCCGTCGGAGCGAAAGCGCAGCGCATCCATGCCGCTCCTGCATCTGTGGCAGGAGCATTTCGGATTTATCAGCGACGAAGCGGTCAACTGGATCGCGGCCAAACTCGAGCTGCAGCCGATCAATATTCTCGAGCTGGTAACGTTCTACCCGATGTTTCGGCAAAAGCCGGCGGGCAAGAAACATATCCGGGTTTGTCGGACGTTGAGTTGTGCGATGGCGGGCAGCTACGAGCTGCGCGACCGTTTGGCGGAAGCCTGTAAAATCGATCTGCCTAAACACGATACGGGCATGCACAACCCGATCGCGGTCAGTGCGGACGGCCAATACAGCGTCGAGTTTGTAGAGTGTCTCGCGAGCTGCGGGACGGCTCCTGTCTGCATGATCGACGACGAACTGCACGAGAGTGTGCATCCAGACGACGCTGCCCAGATTCTCGATGCGCCCTCGCGACGTTTCGTGCACCCGCCCCACCCGCTGGAACATCGCCTTATTTTCCGGAACATTGGCCGCGAGGATTACACGCCCGACCTCGACTGCTACCTCAAAAACGGTGGTTACGAGCAGCTCCGGAAAGCGGTCACAATGACGCGGGCCGGCATCGTTAACGAAGTAAAGACGTCTGGTTTGCGCGGCCGCGGCGGCGCCGGATTTCCCTGCGGCGTGAAGTGGAGCTTCATCAAACCAGATGAACAAAAGCCGGTCTATCTGATCTGCAATGCGGACGAATCTGAGCCGGGCACGTTCAAGGATCGCTACATCATTCACGAAGATCCGCATCAATTACTCGAAGGCATTCTCATCTCGTGCTTCGCCCTCGGGGTAAAGACGGCTTACATTTACATCC
>JACCXL010000290.1 GCA_013697015.1 Chthoniobacterales bacterium
CGCGCGACTTTCGCATCGAAGGAGGATTCGTAGATTGTCCCCGCGATCGCGCCAACGATCAGCACCGCCAGCAGCACGACCGCCAGCTTTAAGGAAGCGAAGAAGCGGAAGACCGGATTGCGCTGCCAGTCTGGACGGGCGGACGAGGAGGTCGCCATGAGCGACTCACCTTGCCAGAAAGAGACGCCTGTTCAAACCGATTCAGCGCGAAACGAGGGTGATCGCGTACCGGAAATCCTGCAGATGCCCGGCGAAACCGCGTTCGTCGAAACGCTCAAAAGATTTCACATCTTCACGCAGACGACCGAGCGCCGTGGCGGCGTTCGCATGCGTGGAATGATCGTCTCCGAGCGCAACAGTCAGGCGATCGAGTGCGAGGACTAAACGTTCCGCACGGCGGGCGAGTCCACCGGTTGCCTCCGAGCCCTTCTGCACGAACTCTGCCTGTGTAGCCGCCAAATGAACACGGAGCTGCTCGACCGAAGTTTGCGTCCAATCACTCGTCGCGGCAGCGCGGGCGAGACCATCCGCTTGCGCGAGCAACGTGGCGGGATCAGCGCTTGGCCACGTTATCCTCGGCAGCGGAGTAGCTTCTGTCGTCTTTGCCAGCAGCCACGCCAGCGCGTTGGACCGATCGCCTCCCGCTTGGCCGGAGTCTGCTTCAGTTGATACAGCCCAGCTACTTTCCCGGAGCGCAACGGCCTGGCCGGTCAACCACGCGCGGACGCCGTTCCACTGCCCTTCATCGCGCCAATGCCTCGGCTCAGACACCGTTTGTCCATCAAGCTCGAAGCGCAGCTCAGGATGCCCGGCTTTCAGGAGGGCGTTCTCGATATTTTGATGACACGCCACGCAGGCATTGGCGCGTGCGTAGAAGTTGTGCAGCTCACGCATCCCAGCGGCTATCTGGATGGCATGACTCCAATCCGGCCGGGTATGACCACGCCACCAATTCTCGCCCGCACCGTGGCAACTCTCACACGAGACACCTTCATCCGGATGAGCCGTTGCTTTCAGTCGAGCGGATGCGACTGAAGCGAACGGCGAATGACAAATGGTACACCGGGCGCTCGCCGCAGCGGACCCGGCGCCGAGCGTTTCCGCGATCCGTGCGGAGCGCGCGTTCAGCAGGACGGCGTAAGAGCGCGCGTGAAAATCACGCTGTGTCCAGGTGATAAATTGATCCCGGTTCGGGCCGGCGCCGCCGTGGCAGCTCGAAGATTTACAGCCCGCCGAGCCAACGAATCGACCAGCACGCTCTTCCTGTTGCGGCAGCGTTTTTGCTGGGACGATCTGCGCCGGAAAGACCGCAGCCAGCGGCAACAGAACGAGCACATACCGCGACGAAACACCGCGCACCCGCTCGTTCTAACACTCGCTGCGGATACTACGCCAGCTAAACGCCAGTCGGCCTCAATCCGTCCACGCGTTCCAGCGTTTACGAATCGGCTTCACGTAGCGATCGACATCCACCTTTTTGAGCCGTTTAACCCCGTCCTTCACGACGTCAGCCGAATCTTCCACCCGCTCACGCACGTTTTTGAAAAACGGCCAGAGAAACGGGAGCGACAGGACGCTCCAGTTGATGTTGCCGAGGGGCGACTGCACTTCGATTTTCTTCTCCGAGGGCTGCGAGGCGTAGCGAATGGCCAGTCCGATCGCCAGACCGAGGCCCAAGGCGCCGAGCACCGTTGGAACCGGGTTCTCCCGAAGGAAAAATTCCGTGCGCTCGCGGGCGGTTCCGGCGCGCGCCTTTGCTTGTTCCCAAGTGTCGCTCGCCGCGGTTGAAAAACTGCGGGGTGGCTCTGAAAATCGGCCCTGAGCCGGCGGGGGTAACGCTGCCTCGTCCATGCCCTCCGTGGACGCGCCGAGCGGATCTTTGTCGATGAAGTCGTCGCCATTCGGATTGATCATACAAGCAATTCGGAAGTCGTTGTTCCTTTGCGTCTCTCAACTGCGCTCTTCTTCACATCCACTACCCCGCGGAGCGGCGAAATATATCGACACACGACAGGAGCATTTATGGACGAAAAAGAAGCGATCAACCAAAATAGAAATCCCGACCCGATCACTGGTGAGCCCGGTTCTCATCCGATTGGAACAGGCGCCGGGACGGCCGGAGCAGGAGTTGCCGGTGCGGCGATTGGCGCTGCCATCGGCGGCCCCGTCGGCGCGGCCGTGGGGGCTGTGGTGGGCGGCGTGGCGGGCGCTTATGGCGGCAAAGGCGTCGCTGAAGCTGTCAATCCCACCGAGGAAGAAAAATATTGGCGGGAGAATCATGCGTCGCAGCCGTACGCGGGCGCAGATTATTCTTACGACGCCTATGCGCCCGCCTATCGCACCGGATACGAAGGCGTGGCTAAACATCAGGGC
>JACCXL010000293.1 GCA_013697015.1 Chthoniobacterales bacterium
GAGTTGCTCGCACTCGTTCAGGTAACCTTAATGCGACCGCTCCGAAGGACGCGTGTCCTGCAACCGCCGCGGCAGTTGTCTTCGGAAAATAAGCCGAACCCGAAAGCGTCGGTTCACGAGTCGCCAAAAGCAAAGGTTGAAACGTCTGCGTCAGTCTCAACGCGCAAGAGGAAGCCGACTTCACCGGCGGCCGTCGCGCCGCAGCCAACGCTGCCAGAACGTGTCCCACCCGTGGCCGCTACCGAGCTTCCGATGCTACCAGCTACAGCCACGAGCACACCCGTCGCGGCGGCTTTTCCGACAGCAATCCAAGTTGCTTTTGCGGAGCAGTCTTCTCCGTTGAGCGAAGCGCCCGCGATTCTGCCGCCTGCGGCGCCGTCGTTGCCGCGAGAACCCCCACCGCCGGTTCCCGCGCGCCGGATAGGACGCCCAGTCACGCCGGCGAGCGTCACGGCTGCGCGTGAGAGCGAAGTTTTGCTCGGGCTGTCACTTGAAGTCATCTCGATGGAGTTCACATCGGCGCTGAAGATCGGCGCAATCCGGGCCCGCCCATCTTCGCGCGTGGTCGCATTGCATCTTCGGTCCCCGGCGCTACGCGAGCGCTTGAATGGCGGATCTGATTTTGAACTCGTGAGCGTCGATCTCGATGCGGAGGGACGAGTTGAAACGGTTCGACTTTCCCCGGCCCGACAGCAGGTGGAACCTTTCCTGACTGGAGCCAAACTCCAGGTCGCGGACGTATTCGTGCCGCGCTCTTCCGAAGCCCGCGTCCACCTTACTCCCACCGCGGTTGCCCCGATGAGAATGCAATTGCGCGCGCGGCTGGAACTGACGGGCGTGGAACTTTCTCCGACCTTCCAGCTCGCTCAGATAATTCTAAAGGCGACCGGGGAAAGCGTCAGGGTCAGCCTCGATTCCAATGCCGGCGAAAATGCCGGCGCTGTTTTTCAATCAGCCACCGTGCTCTTGGACCGGGACGCGCAGATTGCCGAAATCCTGCTCGATCCTGACCCCTGATTAGTCGGTGCGGGTGTTTCTGTCCGGAGCGTCAAGCAGCCTTATGCTCGCCCAAGAATTTCTCCAGCTCATCTACCCCGAAGTTCGGCAGAACGGCGCCGTCCCAGACCATGGTCGGCGTGCGCGTTTGGCCGGAGACCTCCTGCAGTTTCTGTATCAACGCATCATCCCCTCGAACGTCGACTGTCTCATAGGCAACCTGGTGTTCGTCCAGATAATCCATCGCCACCTTGCAATACGGGCAGCCCGTTTTGACGTAAAGCGTCGGCTTGTTCACACAAACCATTCGTGCGCGCCGTCGCGCACGGCTGTTCGCGTAACCTCAGTTTAGACCGAGCGCCGCGAAGGTCGCGTCGACGTGCCGGAAGTGAACGTCCATCGAGCAGAGCGCGTCGATTTCAGTGGTGCTAAGATTAACGGCAATCTGCGGCTCCGCTTTCGCATTCTCCGCAAACGACCGATCGCCCTTCCATGTTTTCAGGGCCGCGCGTTGCACCGCTTCATAGGCGTCCTTCCGATCAGCGCCGGCGCGGGTGAGCGCGAGCAGGACTGATTGGCTGCAATAGAGACCTTTCGTCAGATCCAGATTGCGCTGCATGTTTTCCGGATAAACTTGCAGACCTTCCACGAGCTCTCGCAATTTCACGAGCATGTAATCCAGCAGTGTGCACGAGTCCGGCAAAATGATGCGCTCGGCACTCGAGTGACTAATGTCCCGCTCGTGCCACAAGGCGACGTTCTCGAGAGCGACGACTGCGTTGCCGCGCAACACGCGGGCGAGGCCGCTCAGCCGTTCGCCGGTGATCGGGTTCCGTTTGTGCGGCATGGCCGAGCTGCCTTTTTGCCCTTCGCCAAAAAATTCTTCCACTTCGAGAACTTCCGTCCGTTGCAAATGCCGGAACTCCGTCGCCCATCGATCGATGCTCGAGGCGATCAGGGCCAGCGTGCTGCAAAACTCCGCGTGACGATCGCGCTGGATGACTTGCGTCGAGATCGTGGCCGGTTTTAACCCGAGTTTCGCACAAACCGTCCGCTCAATCGCCGGATCGAGATGTGCGTGCGTGCCGACCGCGCCGCTCAGTTTGCCGACTCGAATTCGTTCCGTGGTTTGCGCAAGCCTTTCCTGCGCCCGGCCGAATTCGTCGAACATCAGGGCTAGTTTGAGGCCGAAAGTGATCGGCTCCGCGTGAATGCCGTGGCTCCGCCCGATCATGGGCGTCCGCTTGTAGCGGCGAGCCCCAACGGCAACTGCGTTTCGCAATTCCTCCAAATCCCGGGCGAGAATTTGTGCGGCCTCATTCAATTGCACGGCCAGCGTGGTATCGAGAATGTCCGAAGACGTGAGACCCTGGTGCATCCACCGCGCCGCCGGACCGACGGAGGCGGCCACGTTTTCCAGAAACGCGATCACATCGTGATTGGTGCGCTTCTCGATTTCGGCGATCTCCGCGACAGAAAAGCGTGCTCGCGCGCGAATTTGGGCAGCGTCCTCTTTCGGGATCAGACCCAGATCCGCCATCGCTTCGCACGCTGCGATCTCGATCTCGAGCCAGATTTCAAGTTTCCGCTGCTCCGACCAGAGTTCGCGCATCGGAGCCCGTGAATAGCGATCAATCACGGCGCGAAGATAAAAGCCGTGCGCGCCAGCGGAAAGCGTTTTATGCCGAGAAACAAAAAGTCGCATCGCCGGGGAACCGACGATGCGACCTTTGGAAAATTCTTTTTAGGCGTCTGTTTAGCAGACGCGAGCGCGCGTAAAGCGACCGTTATTCTCGACGCGCACCTGACCGCTGCCGAGAAGGTCCGCGACAGCCGCGACGGTTTCTTTAGTGCTCTTCGTGCAGGAGCTGACCGCAAGTATGAGGTCTCCGAGGGAAAGCTTCTGACGGCGTGGCTTGAGAATCTGGGTGTTCTTTTTCATAGGATTGCACCTTTTGGAGAGCAATTCGGATGCCACCAGCGCGTTTCTCCCCGTTTCATTGGGAGAGAACGATCTTACCCGGTGCATCGCGTCTGCACGGCGGACGGCGGGATGACACAAGTGTTAAGTTATTGAACACGAGTGTTGGAAGTCGGGTGTCTTCAAGTCGCCTGTCTTCGGCTGAAGCGGAGGACGAGGAAATAAAGGGCGGCGAACCCCAGCACTAAAAGGA
>JACCXL010000310.1 GCA_013697015.1 Chthoniobacterales bacterium
CGGTAGCGGCGATCTGGCTGCCGGTCGGCGCGGTCATGTTCATCGCGGGTGGATTGACGGCGGCGGCGGCCTGGACAGGGAAGATCGGACGGCGACGGCCCGCGAGCGACCCGGCCGTTTAAGCACGCCTCGCCGTTGGTCGGAAGGCGCTCGGCGACCTTCTCTGCGATCCGATCTCAACCGCAACAGTGACAGTCGCGGCAAACATCGAGAATTCGACTGGTTGACGGTGGACGCCGGGTCCCCGTGAAGAGCGGAAATAAATCGCAAAAATCGTCGATCTTCTGCATCCGCCCACAAAGTAGCGAGCGTATTATTTCCATAACGGCGCTTTCTGCGCTTATTTCAACCACATATACGAAAGGGGCAAAGTCATGGAAATCAATTCTTTAAGCGACGAGCTTGCAACATCCGCAGGAACGAGTCGCCGGCAGGTTTTGAAACGTCTCGGCGTCGGAGTCGCCGGATTAGCTGGGCTAAATCTTCTCTCTTCCACCGCGGTCGCGGGGATGGGACTTCACAAGAATCGCGGGGGTGGCAGGAGCCGCGGCGACATCGCGATCCTCCAGTTCGCGCTCAATCTTGAGTATCTCGAGGCTGAATACTACACCTACGCGACCTTCGGTCACGGCATCGAAGCCGAAGGCATTGACGTCACCGGTTCGGGGACTCCCGGCACCACTTCGGTGAAACCGAGTGCGCCCGTCGAATTCTCTGATCCAGACGTGATGGAGTATGCAGAAGAGATCGGACAGGATGAACGCAATCACGTAACCCTCCTTCGCACGACGTTGACCAGTCTCGGAGTGACACCGGTCGCGCGACCAGCGATCGATCTTAATGGCAGTTGGGACGCTTTGGCCGTAGCCGCTGGCATCGGAACCAGCTTCGATCCGTTTGCGAATGACATCAATTTCCTGCTCGGATCGTTTGTCTTCGAAGACGTGGGTGTGACGGGGTATCGCGGAGCGGCTCCGTTGCTCAAAAATCCGAAGATCCTGAGTGCCGCAGCCGGGCTTCTCGGCGTGGAAGCTTACCATGCCGCTGTGATTCGGACGGATTTGTTCAGTCAGCACGATACCGCGATCAACGACACGGTTCAGAAAATCTCCGACCTGCGTGACTTGCTCGACAATCCAGTCGATGACGATCAGGGAATTATACTGAACGGGAAAGCTAATCTCACCCCGACCGATGCGAACAGCCTCGTGTTTGCCCGGACCGCGCGTGAGGTGTTGAACATCGTCTACTTCGCGGCGGACGCGACATCGGGCGGGTTCTTCCCGAATGGCATCAATACCGGATCCTAGGCTCTAAGTAGAGACCGCAATAATTACCGAATCTAAGCGACTCGTCGTTCGACCCGACGAGTCTCTATCTTATGAATATCCTCGCAAGCTTGATGAATTTCGGCGGACCGGATCTGATCGTGATTCTGCTGATTGTGCTGGTGCTTTTCGGCGCCAAGAAATTGCCTGATCTTGCTCGCGGCATGGGCCAGGCGATGAAAGAATTTCAAAAAGCCAAGGACGAGTTCAGCGACGAGCTCCATTCCCCGCGCAGTCTGCCTCCAGACAAACCGCCTGCGTCATAGTTCGCGCTGGCGCCTCGGACCGGGATGTCGAGGGCGGTGCCAGTGGATTCGGCGACGAATCCCTGCCCTGCTAACTCAGAAATTCTGCAACCGGTTCCATCTGGTTGATGTAGGTGCAGAAGATTTTGAAGGCGGCGAGGATCGGAACCGCCAGGATGACCCCGGGGATTCCCCACATCCACCCCCAGAACGTGATCGAGAGCAGAATTAGCACGGGGTTGAGCGTGAGCGATTTTCCCATCACCCAGGGAGTGATGAAGTTTCCTTCCAGCATTGCAATGCCCAGATAGGTGGCGGGAAAAAGGAGCGCATAAGCGAAGCTGTCATAGCTCAAGACTGCACCCAGGGTCATGCAGGCAATACCAGTGAGCGCGCCCAAGTAGGGAACGAAGTTAAGGAGCGCGACCATCGCGCCCCACATCACCGGATTTTTCAATCCGAGGAAACCGACTGCCGTTCCCACCGCGATGCCCAGGCAGATATTGATAACCGTGATGGTAAAAAGATAACGCGAAACGTGTGACTCGATATCGTGCGCGATCGCGACCGCCCGCTTCTTATCCGCCAGCCGCGGGATGAGCTTGATTACTTTCGGCAGGAACACCCCATCGTAGGCGAGCAGGAAATAGAGCAGGATCAGCATCGCGACCAGACTCATCGCAACCTCCGGACCGCGCACATAAAGGGCGTCCGTGAGCGGATGCTGCTTCACTTCGACTGCCGTCTTGGCTTGCAGGTTGGAGGGGGCCGTCAATTTCTCCATTTCGCCGCTGGCTTGCGCGACTTTTTCCATCGGCCTCTGGAGCGGAAGCAATTTCTTTTGCAGCTGCTGCAGACTGTACGGTGCTTTCTCGAGCCAGCTCGCTGCCGGCGTCGCGAGAAACGAGATCGCGTAGCCGATCACGGCCACGGAGGACAAAAGAATAAGTGCAGCACTGATGGACGGCGGAATCCGCACACGCGCGAGCGCCCGAACGACGGGGCGCAGAAGATAACTGAGCAGCAGAGCGAGCACGATCGGCAGGAGGATCGAACGCATGAAATACATCGTGTAGAAAACGGCGAGCACGAACAATCCCGTCAGCGCGAGCGAGCGGATGTCGAACGGCCTTTGCAGCAAGTCCGGAATACCCCGTCTGGCGGGCGAGGTTGCAACTACTGGTACGGCGTCCATTGCTGCAGCGTCTTCCAGGGGTCGGTTTTCAGGTTCCACTATCGATGAATCGAGTATCGGGACGGATTCGCGGGCACGGGAGAACGGTGTTCACCTTCAGGGCGGCGCCGGGCACTGCGCCCGCATGCCGTGTCCCTAACCCTCGCGGGTCGCGCGGCTCCCTAGCGGCTTTCGTATCCGTGTGGATCGCGGCGTGTTCGCGCATTTCGAACCAGCCGCCCTGACCTTTCTCCGTCTGCCAAGAGTGCTCGTATTCTGCTGACCAGGCGAACGGGAGGGCACGGTGGGAACGCGTAAAGCGGTCATCGCTGCTGGCGCCGTGTTCACGCTGACGCCGCGGTCGCGTCGTTCGTGCGCGAATGGAATAAATCGAAACTGCCGGAGTTTTGCTGTTTTTCCGTGCGAAAACGCGCCTTGCAATGCCAGGCCTGGATTGTTGGTTGATCGTTGATGCAATACGACGTCGCGGTCACAGGCTTGGGCGGCATCGGCAGCGCCATCCTTGCTCACTGCGCGGCGCGCGGCGCATCGACCATTGGTTTCGAACAATTCACTCGGGCACATGCCTTCGGCGCATCGAGTGGCAGGAGTCGGCTCATCCGCAAAGCCTACTTCGAGGACCCCGCTTACGTTCCGCTTCTACTTCGCGCCTACGATCTCTGGCGCGAACTGGAGAAGCAGGCGGGTGAACAGCTCCTTCACACTACTGGTCTCCTCAGCGTCGGGGCGGAAGATTCTTCCATCATTGCAGGCTCGCAGAAGGCAGCAGACGAATTCGATCTTCCGATCGAACTGTTATCCAGGCGTCAAATCAAGACGCGATTTCCCACCCTCGCGCTCTTGGACCATGAGATGGGGATTTTCGAGCCAGATGGCGGCGTTCTTAGGCCAGAACAAGCGGTTCTTGCTCACCTGAGCGTTGCCGAGACTCATGGTGCGGAACTTCATTTCGAAACAAAATGCCGGAGTTGGGAGCAGAAGGGGAGCGGGGTCGAGCTTCTCCTCGATGATGGAACACGCCAGACGGCACGGATTCTCGTCCTTGCGCTCGGACCGTGGTTCGCAGAGACGCTTGCCTCGGTCGGCGTCCCGCTTCGCATCCAACGCAATGTGCAAGCTTGGTTCGAACCGAAAACCGATGCCTATCACTCGGCTCGATTTCCCACTTTCCTCCTCGATCGTCCTGGCCTCCCCGCTCCTCTCTACGGCGTGCCCGATTTCGGCGACGGAATTAAGGCCGCTTTCCACGGTTTCGGTGCCGAAAGCAATCCTGACCAACTGGAGCGTGAAGTGGATCTCGAACACGACATTGAGCCCATTGTGCGTGGCTTGCGTGACTGGATGCCCGGTGCGGCTGGAACTTTAAGGGAGGCGAAGGCATGTATGTACGCCTTGACGCCCGATCAGCACTTCATTCTCGATCGTCATCCGCAGCACCAAAACATCATTCTGTGCGGTGGCTTTTCCGGCCACGGGTTCAAGTTCGCCCCGGTCATCGGGGAGATCGGAGCTGAACTCGCGCTCGACGGCGGTTCCCGCTATCCGATCGAATTTCTTGGCTTGAGCAGATTCGCAGCCGGAACGACAGGCTGCTGACATTGCCGTCTAAAGAAGCTTCTTTTCACTCGCGATCATGTTCGCAAACGGAGAAAATGGCATGGTTCGCGTCCCGCCACACTGATGATCACCGCATCTTCAATCGCCATCTGGCTCGTTTGCGCGCTCCTCGCTGCGGGCGTCGCCTGGAGTCGATACGACAAAAAAAAGACGCGCGATAAACTTCTGCGGGAGTTGACGGCGATGGATTCCGAGCGTCGCGAAAAGCTGCTTAATCGCCTGAGCCCAAAGCTCTCGACCGAGCTGCGCGAGCAACTGATGGAACGCTTCAGGATGTGATGTGAGTAGCCCGAGCGCGCAAAGGCTCAACGTCACCAGCCCCGGAACGGAAGTGACGGCGCCCGCGCCCAGGTCTTAAAATCGACCGATCATGGTTCTTAGCTCTGTTCGACCGCGCTGGCCGAATCTCCCGCATCCGGCTTCGGAAAAGCGAGAGTTACGATTGTCCCCTCACCTACGCAACTGTCGGCGCGCACGCTACCGCCGTGCAAATCGGCAATCGATTTCACGAGCGCCAGGCCGAGGCCCGTTCCTTCAGCGCCGCGGGCCGGATCCGCGCGATAAAAACGATCGAAAATGCGCGGAAGGTGCTCTGTCGAAATGCCGCAGCCATTGTCGCGTACCGACACCTCCGCCCACGTCACGCCGATGTTGAGCGAGATGGTGATTGTGCCACCGTCGCCCGTAAAGCGGAGGGCGTTCTGAACGAGATTGCTTACGGCCTGACCAAATAGGGTCGCGTCGGCGAAGACTTCCCCCATGCCTTCACACACGATTGCGATTCTCCGTTCCTCTGCCAGCGTCTGAAAATACTTCGCGATTTTCTCGATCGCCGCACGCCCGTCGAACCGGGTCGGCTGGATCTGACGGTCCGCCGCTTCGGCGCGGGCTAGAAACAATAGTTTATCGATGATGCCGGATAATCGTTCACATTCTCCGACGCTGGACTCGATGACTTCGCGATATTCATCGATAGAGCGCGACCGGGAGAGCGCGACCTCGGCTTCGCCACGGAGGTTGGCGAGAGGGGTGCGAAGTTCATGCGCGAGGTCCGCGGAAAATTGCGCGAGGCGCGTGAATGAATCCTGCAACCGATCGAGCATCGCATCAAAGGCGAGCGCGAGCGGCTGCAGCTCCGGAGGCCATGCGACGGACGTGACGCGTTCGTCGAGACGCGCGGGACTGATTCGCCGCAACGACACAGCCATCCTCTCCAGCG
>JACCXL010000393.1 GCA_013697015.1 Chthoniobacterales bacterium
AAGCAATCCAATCAAATTTTCCCTTTAGCGCATGCTCAGGCCGCATGGTGTAAACGCGTCCGTCGCGCCGCTCAATTCGGACGGCCCCGTCCGTATCACAGGCCTCCATAACTCGGGCAGTTTCACGATCCAGCTCCCGAGCTGTAAACGTTTTCATGTCCGACATTATGTCGGCAAGGCGCGAATCGGTCAAGCTGCGCTCAACGCTGGCGTCGGTTCCCGTTGGTTCTTAAGTTCTAAATGCCGACCGTAGGCGTAATATGCGGCGCAGGCTCCTTCCGCAGAGACCATCGTCGCGCCGAGCGGACTCTCCGGCGTACACTCTTTCCCGAAACAGGCACAATCGTGCGGTTTTTTCACCCCGCGGAGAACGAGACCGCTGATGCAATTCGCCGGCTCCTGCGTGTCGATCTCTTTCACGTCGAAGATGCGCTCGGCATCGTGCTCGCGGAATTCGTAGCGGAGTTTATAGCCGCTTTTCGGAATGGAACCGACGCCGCGCCATTTTCGATCGCAGACTTCAAAGACGTTGTTGACCAGATCCTGCGCGACACGATTCCCGTCGCGGTTCACGACGCGTGGATATTGGTTCTCGACGGTGTACGTTCCGGCCTCCAGTTGTCGCACGGTCATGAGCGTGCCCTGCAGGATGTCGATCGGCTCAAATCCCGTAATCACGATCGGGACGCGGAAGCGTTCCGCAATTGGCTCGTATTCGCGATAGCCCATCACGGTGCAAACGTGGCCGGGACCGAGAAATCCCTGCACGCGGTTGAGCGGCGATTGCAAAATGGAAGCGATCGAAGGCGGCACGAGGACGTGCGAGACGAGCACGGAAAAGTTTTTCACACCTTGCTTCTTTGCCTGCCAAACGGACATGGCGTTGCTCGGCGCTGTCGTCTCAAATCCGATCGCGAAAAACACGACCTTCTTCTCGGGATTGGCGCGCGCGATCTTCAGGCAATCGATCGGCGAATAAACGATGCGAATGTCGGCACCGCGTGATTTCAGAATCAGCAGATCGTCGCGTGATCCCGGCACGCGCAGCATATCGCCGAAGGAACAAAAAATGACGTTGGGCCGCTGCGCGATCGCGTGCGCCTTGTCGATCATCTCCAGCGAGGTGACACAGACCGGACAGCCCGGGCCGTGCACAAGTTCGACTTGCTCAGGCAGCAGACGGTCGATGCCGTACTTGACGATGCTGTGGGTCTGGCCGCCGCAGACCTCCATCAACACCCACGGCTTTGTGACGGTGCGGTGAATTTCGGCGACGATCTTCTGCGCGAGCTCTTCGCTGCGATACTCGTCGAGATATTTCATGGCGCGCTAGGCGGCCGAGCGGATTTGAACAGGAGGCGATTCTGGAAACGGATCCGCGTCGGGATCGTCCACATCAGGAACATCGAGCTCGCCTAACTGCTTTAATTCTTCCAGCGCCCTGTAAGTCCGCGCCGCTTCCTCTTCATCCACTTTGCTGAGCGCGAAACCGACGTGCACGAGGACGTAATCGCCGATCACAACCTCGGGCGTGTATTCGAGACAGACTTGCTTCACAATTCCGCCGAAGTTCGCTTTCCCCATTAAAACGCCTTGAGCGTCGTGGTTGATTTCAATCAATTTACCGGGGATCGCTAGACACATCGTTTTTCTCCACAGATTCGCCAGGCCGGACCGTGCTGATCGCGACCCCGTCGCACAGCAAAACAGTATCACCGCATTCGGCGTCCGTCAGTAAATCTAACGGAACTTTTTTCACCGCTCCGCTCACCCGGATTCGTCCCATCCGCATGTCGTCTTCGACAAGAACTTCCACGATCTCACCATAGACGAGATTCATGGAATTTCCGCGGCTTGAGGTCGCTCGTGCATCATCGCCGCAAAGATCTGGCCGAGAGAAATTCCGCCATCATTCGGCGGAATGCGTTGATGCCAGTAAGGTCGAAAGCCCTCTGCCGACAAGCGCTCGATTGTGCGTTCGGTGAGGGAGCGATTTTGGAAGCAGCCTCCACTCAGGGCGACGCTGGGCAGGTCGAGCTTTCGAGCGACAGCCACGATCATCTCCGCGAGTGTGTTGTGGAACTTCGCGGAGATAGTGCCGCGCGTCTCGTCCGCCCGGAGATCTTCCATAATCTCCAAGATCGCTGGCTCCCAATCGATCACGACGGGCCGTCTCTCACGCAATTTGAACGAGTAGGTCGCCTCTATTCCAGAGTGAAGCGTGAACTCAAGCTCCATTGCAGCCTGGCCTTCAAAGCTCGCGTACGATCGCAAGCCTACCAGAGCGGCGACGGCATCGAACAGCCTGCCCGCGCTGGAGGTGAGCGGCGCGTTCACCTTTTTCTCGAGCATCTGGCGCAGGAGCGCCAACTCCCCCTTGTCGAAACTGCCAAGCAACTTGCGATTTTCCCAAAGCTGCTGGCCGAAGATTTCATAGAGCAGGCCGAGCGCGCTGCGACGCGGTTCCTTCACCGCGGCTTCGCCGCCCGGAAGTCGAAACTGACGCAAATGGGCAAAGCGCGTGAGTCCATTCTGACTCACCTCGAAAAACTCGCCGCCCCAGACCGTGCCGTCGCCGCCGTAGCCGGTTCCATCCCAGGCGACGCCAAGCAGCGGTGGAGTGAGTTCGTTCTCCGCCATGCATGCTGCGACGTGCGCCCAGTGATGCTGCACGCGACGGACGGATTGGGGAGCGCGGGCTTCCAGCCCGCTATTCGCAGCATCTTGCTGCGGACTCTCCGCGCGGGACGCGCCCGGCAAGATAC
>JACCXL010000374.1 GCA_013697015.1 Chthoniobacterales bacterium
TTTCGCTTCGCACCAGGCGTGCAACAGAACATTTTGTGCGCATCCAAGGCGAAGATCGTCGCCCGATCTTTACTGCACACCGTAAGAAAGACGATGATCGGCTCGTTTTCCGCGTTCAATCACAGGCACATGAACCGGGTGTTTACGACCGGCTTCCATCGCACCAAACCTACTTGGAGGGACACGCGCCGTCGTGTCCAAAATCAGGGCATGACAGCGCATGCCCCTCCACGTCACGAATACTGATATTCGTCGTGATATCCGCGTTCGGCCTTTTCGTGCTCCTTACGAAGCTTGACAAGCTTACTTGATCAAGCCAATCTAGCTCGATGACAACGGCCAGCATCACGCAGGCAAAAAATAATTTGAGCAAGTTGATCAAACGGGTGCGGCATGGGGAGTCGATCCTTATCCTGGATCGGAACGTTCCGGTGGCGCGGCTGGAGCCGCTGCCGCCCGGCGGCCGCGATGCTGATGAAGCCAGACTACTCGACCTGGAGCGACGAGGCCTGCTCAAACGCGGCACCGGGAAGTTGCCGAAGGATTTTTGGACGCGGCCACTGCCCAAATTCAAGAAAAGCGTTGTGCAGGCACTCTTGGACGAGCGGAACGAAGCACCGTGGTGACGTATTGGGACGCTTCGGCGCTGATTCCGTTGCTGCTCAAGGAGGCAACGACCGAACTCTACAGAAGAATCGCGCGTGAGACTGAGATCGTGACGTGGTGGGGCGCCGCGGTCGAATGTGCATCAGGGATCGAACGACGCGCACGTGAAGGCGAGTCGCGCGAAAACGCCGCGGCGGCTTACCGCAATCTTAATGAACTGCTGCCACGGTGGAGGGAAATCCTTCCGTGCGAACCGCTGCGCCGCTCGGCCATCCGATTGCTGCGCGCCCATCGGCTCCGCGCGGCCGACGCTCTCCACGTCGCTGCCGCAACAATCGCCTCGGATTTCGCGCCAACCACCGCCCGGTTTTTAACCGCGGACGCTCGATTGAAAGACGTGGCCGAACGCGAAGGTTTCCTCGTCGATTAGCTACGAATACAGATATTCGTCGTGATATTGACTCACTCGCGCCCGCTCGCGCGGCCTAAAGGCTTTCCCATCTATGTCGCACTGCTCCCGTAGGCTCCATTCGCGCTGCGGCACGTCCGGGCACAACCACTATGAGTACAAGTATTCGTCATGGTACTCTCGCTGGGGCGCGAACTGCACGTTCTGGTCGCCGCCAGTCTCCGGATATTCGAAGATGTTTCCTTCGTAATTCCGGATCACGATTTTCTCGTTGTCGTGATAGAGGACGTAACCGGGATTTATCGGCACTTTGCCGCCGCCGCCGGGCGCGTCGATCACGAATTGCGGCACGCCGTAACCAGTGGTGTGACCGCGCAAGCCTTCGATGATCTCGATGCCTTTCGCGACGGATGTGCGCAGATGCGACGAGCCGTCGATCAAGTCGCACTGGTAAATGTAATACGGCCGCACCCGGCACATGAGCAATTTGTGCACGAGCGTTTTCATCGTCCCGAGATCGTCGTTCACTCCTTTGAGCAAGACGCTCTGATTGCCGAGCGGGATGCCGGCGTTCGCGAGCCGCTCGAGAGCCTGCTTCACTTCAAGCGTGAGCTCGCGGGGGTGGTTCACGTGCACGCTCATCCAGAGCGGATGGTATTTCGCCAGCATCGCGCAAAGTTCCGGCGTGATGCGTTGCGGCAGGAAAATCGGCACGCGCGTCCCGATGCGGAGAAACTCGATGTGCGGGATGGCGCGCAGACGGCGGAGAATTTTTTCAAGCTTGTCGTCGCTGAAGATGAGCGCGTCGCCACCGCTCAGCAGCACGTCGCGAATCTCGGTGTGCTCTTCGAGATAACGAAAAGCCGCCTCGAATTCCGTGTGTAATTCCTGTTCGCCGACGCCGCTCACCACCCGGCTGCGCGTGCAGTAACGGCAGTAACTCGCGCACCGATCGGTCACTAAAAACAGGACGCGATCCGGATAGCGATGCACGAGTCCCGGCACCGGCATGTGCGAATCTTCGCCGCATGGGTCGGCCATGTCGTAGGGCGAGCTCCATGTTTCTTCGATCCGCGGAATGACCTGACGCCGGATCGGGTCGTCGGGATTATCCCTCGGGATCAGATTGAAAAAATGGGGCGTGACCGCTAGCGCCAGCTTGTCCCCAGAAAGCAAAACCCCCGCGCGTTCCTCCTCACTCAGCTCCAGATGCTGTTCGAGCTGCGCCAGAGTCGTGACGCGATTTTTGAGCTGCCACTTCCAATCGTTCCAGAGCTCGGGAGCTACGTTCGGCCAGCAGCCCGGCGCGTGCGAGACGAACTCTTTTCCATCCATTTTTTCCGTGGGAAGAGTGATCATTTCAGTGTGGAGCAAAACGTTAATGTCCTTAACAATCGTGTCAACGCAGGTACCCAGACGTGCGCCACGCACCTCGAAATCACGTGGTTTGCCCTCGCGGCTGCTCTCTTTACAATGTGGATGCCGCCGCGTCCCATTATGCTTAAGAAAGGTTCCACGATCGCTCTGTTCGCCACGGCCGCTCTCGCAGCCAGCGCCACCGCGGCGTCATCGCCTTCCGCACCAGAAACCGTCCCGACACCCACCGTGCCGGCTGCGGCTGCCGAAGCCGGCAAGGATGTCGTGCACCAATTGAACAACGCTTTCGCGAAGGTTTTTGAGATCGTCGCGCCGAGCGTAGTCATCATCGAAGTCACGAAAAAAATTGATGGCAATGACGGACCAACGCTGGACGATCTTTTCTTTCAGAACCAGCCCGATGACGACAACCACCGGCGAGGTCCGCACAATCCGCAGCCCATTCAAAGCGAAGGATCAGGCTTCATCGTGCGGCCAGACGGGTACATCCTGACTAATTTTCACGTCCTGGAAGGGGCTGAGAAGGTCGAGGTGAAATTGAAGGACGCGCGATCCTTCCAGGCCCGGATCGTGGGCACGGATGAAAAGACCGACATCGCTGTCGTTAAAATTGAAGCGGTTAATCTGCCGGTGGTGCAACTGGCTGATAGCGACGCGGTGCGCGTGGGCCAGTTTGCTTTTGCCATCGGCGCGCCCTTCAAGCTCGATTACACTTTCACATACGGCGTGGTGAGCGGGAAGGGCCGGAACAAATTGCTCGATTCGGGCGGTTACTCGATTTCGGATTACATCCAAACAGACGCTTCCATCAATCCCGGCAACAGTGGCGGTCCACTTTGCGATATCGATGGAAAAGTGATTGGAATGAATACGCTCATCAATGGTTTGAACCGCGGGCTCGGCTTCGCCATCCCCAGTAATCTGGCCAACGAAATCGGTCAGCAACTGATCGCCGGGCATAAAATCGTCCGGCCATGGCTTGGAATCCGGATCGAAACGTTGGGTGATGACCCTTCGATCCGAGAGCTATTCAAAGGTTTGGAGAAGGGAGTCGTGGTCCGGACGATCGAGGCCGATGCGCCCGCCTACAAAAGTGAGCTGCGCCCGTTCGACGTCATCACGCAGGTGGACGACGCGCCCGTAGGCAGCGACACGCAGCTGCAACGCGAAGTTTTAAAGAAGAAGATCGGCCAGAACGTGGAGCTGACCGTCTGGCGCAAAGGTCAGACCATGAAAATACCGATTACGACGGGCGAATTACCGAACGAGATCAGCCGGGCGGCTAACGAACCCGCCCAGCCTAACGGGCCGCGACAGGAAGAGGCTAATAAGTTCGGACTACAGGTGCAGGACCTGACGAAGGAAATGGCGACACGTTTGAAACTCACCGTCGAGCAGGGCGTGATCGTCACGGACGTGGCTGATAACAGTCTGGCCGCCGCGCAGGATATTCAGCGTGAAGACGTGATCACCGAGGTGGACGGGAAGCCCATCGCGAACGTCGCCTCCTTTCGGGAAGCTCTGGGCAAAGCAGATCCGCGCAAAGGCATCCTGCTCTACCTCGATCGCAAAGGGAGCAAGACCTTCGCGGTGCTGAAGGCCACAGGTTAGCTCAACGAACAATGCTTCGTGGTCGCAACTGCCGCTGCCATTGCTCTGCGCGCTTCTTGATCGCGGCAAGGAAGAGCGTGTTGGCCGGCGATAAATCGTCCCGCCAAATCGCCGCGATGATCAGCGAGGGAAACTTCGGCAGCGGGAAAGAGCGGACACCGGCCGGTAGCTGAGCGCCGGGAAGCGCAATCGACAATCCGACGCCGAGGCCGAGTGAAACGTAGGTCGCCACGAGGTCGAGCGAGCTCACTTCTAGACTGGTCGACCAGTTGATCCGCAATCGGCGCAACTCAGCGTGGAATTTCTTCACCAGTACTTCGGTGGCGGGCAACGATATCAATCGATGGCGCGCGTGCTGGCGCAATAATTCGGCTGCCGATGAAATCTTCAGTTTTGCCGGCAGCAGCAAAGCGATCGGCAGTTTCAGTAGCACGGTCGATTTGAGCCCTTGCGCCGGTTTGCCTTCGAGTTCCGAAATGGCGAGATCGATTTCGTGCTTCTGAAGTAATTCCTCGCCATCCGCCTGGTTCGCGTCGCGCAGCTTTAGCGTCAGCCTCGGCACAACGCGTTCATGTTTCTGCAGCAGTTCCGGTAAGTAGCGGTGCAACACGGTCGCTGGCGCGGCCAACCGAAGCGTCGTATTCCGTCCATCTCGCAGGCGCTGCGCCGTGTCGGCGATTTGGCCGAAAAAAGGCGCGACGAAATCGAAGAGCTCGTGACCTGCGGCAGTGAGGGCAAAAGGCCGACGCTCGAACAACCGTAGACCGAGTTCCTTCTCCAGTTGCAGGAGCTGACCACTGATGGCGGGCTGCTGGATCCCGTAGGTCATTCTGCGCGCCGCGGCGGTGATACCGCCGTGCGTAGCGACGTTATAAAACAGCTCGAGGTGATGAACGTTGATTCAAGATACATCGATCAAATCGATGAATTGTCAATGTTTTATCGATTAACATAATGACAATCCTAAGTCGTAAACTGCCTGCATGATCATCACACTTCTCTTTGCGATCGCGGCCGGCTGCATTCTGGTCGAGAGACTTTGGCCGGCGATGGAGCTCCCGCGCGTGAACGCGTGGTGGGGCCGCGTGATCCTGACTAACGGGATCCAGCTTGGCATCACGTTTCTCGCAGGGACAACCTGGAATCGATGATTCGCCCACGGATCACTGCTCCACCTGCACGCGCATTTGAGCGACTGGCCGTCTGCGCTCCTCACTTATTCTTCTCTACCTTCGTTTACTACTGGTGGCATCGCTACCGGCACGAATCGCCGTTTTTCTGGCGCGTCCTCCACCAGATCCACCATTCCGCGCGGCGACTGGAAGTAGTCACCAGTTTCTACAAACATCCGGTCGAAATTCTAATTAATTCAATTCTCAGCAGCCTGATCGTTTACCCTCTTTTTGGCTGCAGTGTCACAGCCGCGAGTTATTACACGCTGCTGATCGCCGTCGGTGAATTCTTCTACCACTGGAATATTCGAACGCCGAAGGCGCTCGGCTACTTCTTCCAACGGCCCGAATCACATCGCGTGCACCACCAGTTCCGTCACCACACGAACAATTTCGCGGATCTGCCGATTTGGGACATTCTTTTCGGGACTTTTAAGAATCCCGCCCTGTTCCGAGCGAGCTGCGGTTATGAGAGCTGGCGCGAAGACAGGTTCGAGGACATGCTCGCATTTCGCGACGTGCATGCGCCCGGCATGGAAAAATTGGCGCCGTTGGCACCTTCTCCCGACCTGCATCGGGTGCTCAAAGCGATGGGCGTGCGCCACAGCACGGGCTCAACAGCCCTGACTTACGATTGCATTTCACCCAGCGAAAACCGTCGGCGCAGGGCTTATTCTAATGACGAGCGCCGCTCTAGGGCGTCCGGCCGCCAACGACCACGAGAATTATTCCGCCGACGAGGCAAATGCCGCCGAGGATGGGCGGCAGCGGCACCGTCTTCTCGCGATTGGCGCTCACCTGAAGCGGGCCGGCGTCAATGACCTTCTCGCGTTTTGTGTAGCTAAAGCCGCCATAAGCGAGCGCGATGATCCCAA
>JACCXL010000375.1 GCA_013697015.1 Chthoniobacterales bacterium
GCGTCGATGCGACCGTCGCGCACTCGGATTCGGTTCACTTCATCCATCAATACCGAGATGAGGTAAAAGCGAAAACTCGTCGTGCCGAAAGTCGAGATCTGGCGCTCGGGCGCAACGATCACCCTCGTATTCTCCAGGGCGTAATGAAAATCGTCCTCGCTCCACATGTTCTAGCAATGATCCATCGAAAAGCCGGCCGCGCGCCGTTAGGCAGCAGAGGCACTGATCGGTACCGTCACAGGCTGCATTCTGGCGGAACGCCAGCGCCACACGGCTTCGGCGGTGAAGATGAGAAGCGCGATCCAGATTAATCCGAATGTGATCAGATGAGCACGGGTGAAAGGTTCGTGATACAGGAAAACGCCGAGGAAGAAACTACCAGTGGGCGCGAGATACTGCAGAAAGCCGATGGTGGTGAGCCGCAAATGCCGCGCCGCATGACCAAACCAGACAAGCGGCAGGCCGGTGACTACGCCCGAGCTGATCAATATGAGCGAGAGGCTGAGATGTGGCTGGCCAAACACGAGCGTTCCGTTCTTCTGCAGCAGCGCGAGATAGAAAATCGCAATCGGCACCAGCATGGTTGTCTCGAAAAATAAGCCAGGGATCGCAGCCGTGCCCGATTTTTTGCGCAAAAGTCCGTAGATCCCAAAGGAGACGCAGAGAACGATCGCGATCCAGGGGAAACGGCCGTAACCGAAAGTGAGGTTCAAGACCGCGAACGTTGCCAGGCTGACTGATGCGAGTTGCAGCCGCGTCAATCGTTCGCGCAGGAAGATCGCCCCGAACAGGACGTTGACCAGCGGAGTCATAAAATAACCCAGGCTGGTCTCGATCAAGCGATCGACGTTTACGGCCCAGATGAACAGCAGCCAGTTGACCGAAATCGCAGTGCCGCTGCAGAGGCAGTAGAGCAGCGCGCGACGGGAACCTGCGACACGCCTGATTTCCGGCCACCGACCCTGCCAGCTGAGCAGCAGCGCGAGGAAAATGGTCGTCCAGATGAACCGGTGCGCCAGGATCTCGGCCGCCGGCACCTGTTTTAACAACTTCCAGTAGACCGGGACGAATCCCCAACTCGCGAACGCGGCGATGCCCGCGATGAGCGCCGAGCGTTCCTCGTGCTTTGCTCCCGGCAGGGATCGCGCTTCGGTTGCCATCGAGCGCTTCCTATTTCACGATTCGACGGGAACGGCAACTGGGCCGGCCGGAACCGGCGCAACTCAGGTGATCTCTGGTATCCGAATACAAGCCGCGAAGTGCGAGTCTCCCCAGTCAACCAGCGGTGGTATTTGGGCCTTGCACGCTTCCACGCAAAATGGGCAGCGTGGATGAAATCGGCAACCCGCCGGCGGATTGATGGGCGAAGGCGGATCACCCGGCAGAACCATTCGGCGGCGTGTGCGTTCGCGGCTCGGGTCTGCGTGCGGGACTGCGGACACGAGCGCTTTTGTGTAAGGGTGCAGCGGTTTTTCGAGGACCTGTGCCGGGGTTCCCAGTTCAACAATCTTCCCGAGGTACATAATCGCGATGCGATCTGAGATGTGCTTCACCACCGAAAGGTTGTGCGAGATGAAGATCAGCGTCAGACCGAGATTGCGCCGCAGCTCGGCCAGCAAGTTGATGATTTGGGCTTGAATGGAAACGTCGAGCGCTGAGACCGGCTCGTCCGCGATGATTAGCTTGGGTTCGACGGCAAGGGCGCGCGCAATCGCAATTCGCTGCCGCTGGCCGCCTGAGAACTCGTGCGGATACTTTTTCGCCGCGCGCGGCAGCAAGCCAACCTGCGCCATCAGTTTCGAGACGCGCAGCCGGACCTCCGAACGCGCGAGTTTTTTGTGCGCTCGCACCGCCTCAGCCAGTGCATCAAAGACTGTCATGCGCGGATCGAGGGACGCGTAAGGATCTTGAAAAATCATTTGGAAGTCGGACCGCGCCCGACGCAGCGCACGCCCGCGCAGCCGACCCAGATTGCGTCCCTCCAGCACGACGCTCCCCGAGGTCGGCGGAATCAGCTGCAGGATCGTGCGACCGAGTGTTGACTTCCCGCAGCCAGATTCGCCCGCCAAGCCGAGCACCTCGCCCTGGCGCAAGGCGAAGCTGACGCCGTCCACGGCGCGAACAATGCCAATGCGCCTCTTAAAAAACGTCCCTCTCTCGACCGGAAAATGCGTGGCCAGATTCTCGACATCCAAAAGGGAAGTCGACATGCTGCCGCCGGGCTATTTCTTCGGCGCGAAGAGCGGACGGTATTCGCCGTATCCCTCTTCCTCGAGCTTTTCCGCCGGCACGAAACGAAGCGCAGCCGAATTCATGCAGTAGCGCTTGCCGCTCGGCGCTGGGCCGTCATCGAAAATGTGTCCGAGGTGCGCATCGCTCTTGCGGGACCGGATTTCACCGCGCTCCATGCCGAAGGATGTATCGACTTTTTCGAAGACACGACTTTCGGCGATCGGTTTCGTAAAACTCGGCCAGCCCGTGCCGCTTTCAAATTTATCGAGCGAACTGAAGAGCGGTTCGCCACTGATGACGTCGACATAAATGCCGGCGCGATGATTGTCCCAATATTCGTTGCGAAATGCCGGCTCCGTCCCGTTTTCTTTCGTCACGTTATATTGCTCCGGCGTGAGCCGCTTCCGCAGATCGGCGGAATCTAGCGCAGCATCATTTTTTGTGGTGGCCATTGGTTTGTCAGTTTCTGTTTGAGCAGACATGTGGTGAAGACTGAGGAGCGCGAACGCGGTCGCGGATCCGAAGATCCCGAGCCAAAGCGCGGCGCGCGTCGAGCGTTTAAACGGATAGTTCATGCAAGGTATTACGCCAGCGGGCGTAATAAAGATTACGCGAATTATGCATTTTCCGCAAAAACTGGGGTTGGACTGGGGAGTCCAGGATCGATTTCCCCGAGCTGGACGCGCAAACAAGCCGACTGATGGCCTGGCTCTACCT
>JACCXL010000378.1 GCA_013697015.1 Chthoniobacterales bacterium
CACGGCACATCACTATTTCCACCTGTGGACTCGCACCTCAGATCCGGCAGTTGGCTTCCGAGCCCACGCAATTTCGTCTCGCCATCTCGCTTCATGGCGCAACCGATGCCGTGCGCAGTCAGATCATGCCGGTGAATCGAAAGTATAACCTCGCCACGCTTCTCGATGCCTGTGCGTACTACGTCGCCCAGAAGAAGCGCCTGATGTTCGAGTACATCCTGATCGCAGGCGTGAACGACTCCGAGAGCGAGGCGCACGAGCTAGCCAAACATTGCGCCCATCTCTCGGCAAAGGTGAATCTGATTCCCTACAACACCGTCGAAGGGCTGCCGTGGACACGTCCTTCGCGCAACCAGCAGGAGCGCTTTCTCGCCGTTCTTCGGCAACACGGAGCGGTCGCGACCTTGCGCCGCGAAAAAGGTCACGACATCGATGCCGCTTGCGGTCAGTTGCGCTTGCAAACGAGGCGCGACGAGCTCGCGACCGCGGCAGAAGTTTGACGTTTACTGGCCCGCGATGGGCTGATCGGAGAACCTGACGATCACATTGATTTCCCCAGCCGCTGGCTTCCCGTCGATGTAAGCAGGGGTGAACTGCGCGCCTTTCAGCGCCCCCTCGACGAACGCCCCCAGTCCGCTCGACTTCGGTTCCTCCGCAACGAGCGTGGTCGAGACGATCGCGCCTTGCTCGTTCACCTTCACTACGACCTCCGCGTCTCCGTCGGTCACAAGGCCGTATGGCAACGCCGCGCGCGCCTCCTCCAAGCGCCGCCGCAGTCCACCAACCAACTGCGGCTGAATGTAATTAGCCAGCCTGCCAACTCGCTCTCGATCCTGCGTCGCAAGCGACACAACGATCAGCGCCTCGCCGTTGCGATGCAAAAATAACACGGTTCCCGCCACGTAAGCGGCGACTGGTTTCCCGGCGGTGGTCGCAGGTTTGAATCTTCCCCAGTCCAGCGCAGACTGAACCGCGAGTCGAAATTCCTCTTCTTTGGCCACCACGCGATACGTCCACTCGACATCCCCGGTCGCAGACACATCGCAATAGAACTGGGCGGCCGCATCTGCCTCCGAAGCCGGCGTGTTGTGGGGAAAATGGAGACGTCCGGTGAAGGAATCGCGTCCGCTCCCTACACTCGCGGGCTGTAGCGGGCCGGAAAACGGGATCGCGGTCGGGAGCGGGCGCTCTTCCGAGGGACTCGGCGACGCGGCGGTTTCGGACTCAACTAACGCGGTCCCGAGCAAAAACGCGCACGCGCTTAGGAAAAGCAGACGACCGAGGAGCGGCGTGACGAACGATGTGACCATGTGAAACTCGGACGACGTAACGCGCCCAATGCCCTTGCGCAAGCCCGTTACGATGCCGGTTTACGCGCCACCAAATTGCTGGAGAGCGAACTACGCTTGCCGCAGGCTGCGCCTTCCGCTGCCATATTTCCGGCGATTCGCCGGTTGAAAGCGCCGGCGCCCCGAGAAAATGTCGCAGACCATCACTCGGCGCCCGACGGGCCGCCATGCGCTGAGCGGGTTTTCGTTTCTACGACCTGCTCGTGCACGCGCGGCGAAGACATGCATCCCGCACCTCTGAAATGATTCTCATTGCCGCTGTGAAGCTGGACCTGCTTCAGGCTCGAGTGTTTGCTCTCTTATTACGAACGTGGAACCGATCTTTCCGAACGAACTGCTTCTAGACGACCCGGGCAGGGGTCGCCGGCTCATTCAGGAGTTTTATGAGCAATATCACGAGCGAAAGCGCGGCAGAGAATCCGGCTACAGCCGCTGCGGCAAACAACATGAGAAGGTAAAGGCCGCCTTTTTCCGAACTCACCTGCAAAGCCGTGGCCACGGCGAAGAAAATATCGGCGTCGATGTTGGGTGTCGAGGTGGCGTGATGATCAAGCTCGTTCGCGTTCTCCGCTGGATCGGAGTGGATCTTGATCAGCCAGCGCTGGAGGTCGCTCGACAAGCACAGATTGCCTGCGCCGAAATGGATTTCACCGCCGCGATTAGCTTTCATGACCAAAGCTTCGACGCCGTCATGATGACCGAAGTGCTCGAACATCTCCCCTATCCCTCGATCATCGTGCGCGAGGTGCATCGAATCTTGAAGAAGGAGCCGGCCAGTTGCTATCTCGGCTCCGTTCCGCTGGACTACCATCTCCACCGGCGATGGAAAGTGCTGCGCGGCAAGCGATTGTCAGGGGAACAAACGCACGTCCACCACTTTTCGTTCAACGAACTGGATCGGCTCCTTCGTTTCTATTTTGAAACCGTTTATTATCTGCCGTTGAGCGGCACGGCGACTCGCTACCCACGCCTGAAGCTTTCGCCGAACCTGTTTGTCCGCGACATCGCGTGGGCGGCCTTCGCGCCCAGAGCGGACGTTGGTCGTTGGGATCCAGGGCGAGTCTGGAGGTGTAAACCTGCCGCAACGACGGCATGACTACTGCCGCGCTAAACGCCGGAAGAGCAAAGCCCCCAAGGCGAGAAAGAGCACGTTTGGAAACCAGACCAACAGTTCCGGATGCAGCTTCGGGTTCGCCCGGAGCGTGTCGGCGATGATGATGAAAAGGAAATAAACGATGCCGACGATCAGGCTCATCGCGAACCCGATCGATGTCTCGCGCCGATGCGCAGTTACGCCGAGCGGCACGCCGATGAGTGCAAACGCGAGACAGGAAAACGGGAAGGAGAAGCGTTTGTTGATCTCGGTGCGGCTCGCGCTCCGTGCACGTCTGTCGCCCGATTTCAATTGCTCGAGTAGTTGCTCAATTGAGAGCGCCGATCGGCTCGGCCGCTTCTTCTCGCGATCGTAAAGTTCATCGAGACTGATCGGGAGCGTCCCTTCCGCCATGCTGATGCCGTCGCGGATTTTCGTCAAATCGGTCGGATTGGCGGCGTCGCGCTGCTGATAACGAGCGTTGTAGAGGTGCATTAAAATCCGTTTGTTCGGGAGATCAGCCTCCAGCATTCCGCTCTTCGCATGCGTGACGCGGATCGGCATCGCGTCGTCGTTCATTTCAAAGACGGTAATGTTTTCGAGCTTGTTGCCTTCCTTTTTACCGACGTAAATTTTGCGGCCGGGAAACTGATCGATTACCTGATCACTCCCGAACAGCGCCATTGGGTTGCGCGTCGCGAGGTCGAAAATCGTGCTCCGTAATTTTTCCTGGGCGGCTGGCGCAACCTGCACGTTGAGCCAGAGACAAATCCCCGTGCAAGCGATCGCGATCACCGCCAGCGGCACAGCGATTCGCGTCACGCTCACCCCGTTGGAACGGAGCGCGATCAGTTCGTTGTCGGCCGAGAGCCGTCCGAAGACGAGCAGGATCGCGGTCAATAGCCCCCACGGAATCGTGAAGATGAGCGAGAAGGGAAGAATGTAGGCGATGAAACTGACGAGGAATTCAACCGGCACGTCGTGATTGACGAGCAAAGGAAGCAGCTTGCGAAAAATGTTCCCGACCACCAGAACGAGGCTGAGCACCGCGATCGCGAACAGGACATTGACGAGAAGCTCCCGGCTGTTGAAGCGATCGATTAACTTCATCGGTGCAGTTTGTTAAGTCGAATGGGCCAGCGTGACAAGTGCAGGGTCGGGGATTGCGTGCTTGCTTCCCAAGCAACTTCGCTAACTTTGTTGGCCGATGAGCAGTGCCAGTTATGACGTCGCGATCATCGGCGGAGGCCCCGCCGGAAGTACCGCCGCCACGTTGCTGGCACGCGCTGGCCGGCGCGTCCTCGTGCTCGAGCGGGACAAATTCCCCCGCTTCCACATCGGCGAATCGCTCCTGCCTTTTAGCATGAAGGCCTTCAGTCGCCTTGGGCTGCACGAGAAATTTGCCCGCGCCGGTTTCATGGAAAAATTCGGCGGCGAAATGTTCGGCGCCTGCAGCGACCAAGGCGTGAAATTCTATTTCGAGGACGGCTTCGGTTCGCAAACCGACCGTTCATATCAGGTCACGCGCGCCGAATTCGACAAGGTGCTGCTCGATCACGCGGCGGAGAGCGGAGCGGAAGTGCGGGAGGAAACATCTGTTGAACGGGTGGTCTTTTCCGCAGACGGAGCCGTCCTGCACATCTGCGGGAAAGATGCTGCGCCGGAACCGATCGGGGCGCGCTACGTCATCGATGCAAGCGGCCGCAACTCGCTCCTCGGGAATCATTTCAAACTGAAGAAAAACTACACGCACCTGCAAAAGGTTTCGATCTTCGCCCACTACGACGGAGTGGCGCGAGCCATCGGCCGGGATGGGACCCTGACGCGGATGGTCCGCGGGCTGGATCGCTGGTTTTGGATGATCCCACTGACGGCTAAACGGATGAGCATCGGTGTGGTGCTCGACGCCGCGGTTTATCGGCAGACAGGGCGCTCGCCCGAGGAGTTCCTCGCCAGCGCGCTCGCGGAACAACCGTTGCTGGCGGAGAGGATAATCGACGCGGAACGCGTCTCACCCGTCCACGTCGCCGCGGATTTCTCTTATCGCAGCACGCGGCTCACTGGTCCGCGCTGGCTTCTGGCGGGCGACGCTGCTGGCTTCATCGACCCGGTTTTCAGCAGTGGCGTTTTTCTGGCCGTTCTTGCGGGCGAGCAAAGCGCGGACGCCCTCAACATCGTGCTCGATCATCCGCGGAAAGCCCGGCGTCTCTTCGCTCGCTACGAGCGCACCATCAATAAAGCGATGGATGTGTACCTCCGCTTTGTAAACGCATGGTACACCAAGGAATTCATCGAAGTATTCCTCCACCCGCAGGATCTTTTCCAAATCCCGCCCGCGGTGAACGCAGTGTTGGGCGGCAATATCGGAACCAGCTTCGCCATTCGCTGGCGTATGGCTGTATTCTACGGCCTCGTTCGTTTGCAGAAATATTTTCCGCTGTGTCCGCGGCGCACTCTTCTGCCCCCGTCCACCACGGCCGCAGTTCCGCTGCGTGAGACGGCCGAAGCGTTGTTGTAAGGGAATGTCTTCCCGGTCCTGGCGCTTCGGCGCGACGATAATTCTGGGACTTGGCCTAACGAGTTGCGCCACGCTCCACCATCAGTTCTCCGAACCGGCTCAGGATTGGCAGGCGAAAAGCGGGCAGCTGCTTTATCACGGTCCCAAAACCACGCTGATTGGCGAGGTCCTTATTCGCTATTCAAAAAATGGCGGCTTTGAACTGACGTTTTCCAAGGGCCCGGGTGTGACCCTTCTGATGATCCGGCAGGACGCTACTTTCGTGCGCGTTTCGGGTCCACTCGCGCGCGGCAGCTGGTCCGGAGCGCCGGCCAACGCGCCGACCCGATTGGGGGGCTGGGTCGCGCTACGAGCTGCGCTCATTCAAGCCAAGGGCCAAGCGTTCGTGCGCTACGCCGCTGGTCCGGAGAAATTTACCTTCCGTTTTTGACCGAGCGTCGCGGAGCAGCGACGGTCGCGCCTTGCCCCAAGGTTTCATGCGAATCTCCGACACCATCGCCTACCTCGTCACCCGGCGTCGTGGTGCCATGTGGATGGCGATTGGTGCGCTCACTGCGGCGAGTCTTGTCGTCCTCGTTACACGGATGCGACTCGATACCGAGGTCTTGAATCTTCTCCCAAAAGGGTTCGAGTCGGTCGAAGGTCTCAAAGTTTATAACCGCGACTTTGCCCAGGTCCGCGAGCTGACCTTCGCACTCCGCTGCGCGCCGGAGGATGCCGATAAGCTTGAAGAATTCGCGCCGCTGTTCGCTCAACGCTTACGCGAGCAGCCGTGGTGCACCCGCGTTCTAGCCGGAGCGCCGATCGAAACTCCCGATGGAATCCGAGATCTCCAGTCGATCGCGCTCCCGCTGCTTCTCAATTTGGAGCCGCAAGCGTTCGACCAAACAATTGCAATCCTCGAGCCCACCAGGATTCGTGACCGTTTGCACCGCCTGCATCAGGAAATTGAAGCCGGTTCACCGCGACCGGAGATGGAACTGTCGCTCGATCCTCTTGGCGTGATCGGTCCCGCGCTGAAACCGTTCGCGGAGAACGCTTCCATTCAGGAAGAGCAGCCTCTCGCGTCTTCCGATCGCACGATGCGGGTTTTTTTGGTGGTCACGAATCAGCCGACCATCGGCGCCTTCGATTGCCAGCGGTTGATGGAAAAAGTAAAGGCTTTCCGCCAAACCGCGACGGCCGGATGGGAAGGCGGAAAACTCGAGGTGCTCGTGACTGGCCGGTCCGCCTACGTCGCTGAAATCTCTCTCAGCATGCGGCACGATATCGTCATCACGCTTCTCGGGTCGATTCTTCTCGTCGGCGGAGTTTTCTACGCCGGCTTTCGACGCTGGTTGCCTCTCCTCGGGATGGGTTTTTCGCTCCTGCTTTGCTGCTTGATCGCGCTCGCCGCCGGTCTCCTTATCTTCGGCGAGTTAAACATGGTCACGGTGGGCTTCTGCGCGATCTTGATCGGGCTCGGGGTCGATTTTGCAATCCTCGTTTTCGGCCGGTACCAACAGACGCGCGACGATGGGTTGAATTACGAGGAGGCGGTGCGAGATGCCGTTTCAAATCTCGGACGCGCCATCTTTTTTGGCGCCCTAACCACGGCCGTCGGATTTCTGGCTCTGCTGCTCGCCCGATCGGGCGGCTTTACGCAGCTCGGGGTGCTGATTGCCATCGGCATCAGTTTCGCCGGCGTTCTCATGCTGACGGTTTTCTTTTTGTTTTTACCGCGCCGCGCCCCTCTGTTCCGGCACGATTGGATCTTTTCGACCGTGAAAAGTTACGTTTCGTGGACGGTGCGCAACCCGACTCCGATGCTCTGGATTGCGACACCCCTGTTGCTGGCGCTCACGGCCCTTGCTCTCAGTCCCCGGCCCCGCCTCCTTTTCGATGTCAGCACGCACTCGATGGAACCGAAGTCGAGTGATGCCGGTTACGCGCTGCAGACCATCATGGCGAAAATGCCCACGCGATGGGAACCCGTCATAGGCATCGTCCGAGCGCAGAACCCACAGGAGTTGCATGACGCCTGGCAAAAAATCGCAGCGCATTGGTCCGAGCTGCAGGCCGCCGGCAAAATCAAAAGCTTCTCGACGCCGGCTGCACTCGCTCTTTCGCCTGCGCGCCTAACGAGTAATCGGCTTCGCTTGCAGGCGATCGATTTCAACGCGGCCCGCCAGGCGCTCCAAACGAGCTTAGTGAGCGAAGGGTTCAGTCCTGCGACCTTCGCTCCGGCCTTCACCCTGCTCGATCAATTGCAGCGGGCACCAGACCCAGCCGCTCCGATCCCCGATTGGCGCACGCAACTGGCGCCTTCCTCCAGCTGGTGGTTTCTCGTAGATCGTTACTTCGCGCATGATCCGCTGCTCACAACCGGCTTCGTCACTACAAATGCTCCCGTTGAAACACAGGACCAAAAGCAGATGCTTCGCAACGAACTTCCGGTCGCAGAAATCCCTATGTCCTTGTCAGGTTGGAGCTTCACCTTGACCGATCTCGTCCCCTGGTCACGTCACCAGCTCATTTTCATCAGCACGCTAATGGCAATTTTCGATGCCAGTTTGCTTGCGTTCCTCTATCGCGACTGGCGTTTGTGGTTGATCCAGCTGGCTACCCTCGCCCTGGCCATCGGCGCCATGATTGCGTCCATGAAATTGCTGCACATCCCGCTTAACCTCCTCAACGTTCTTGCCTTCAGGCTTGTTCTTGCGATTGGAGTTGATTACGGCATCTATGTGCTGCTCGTCTGGCAAAGGGCAACGAAGCTCGAGCACGATGTCGCCGGCGTCGTGAAACCTGTTCTGCTTGCCGGTCTCACTGCGATCTGCGGTTTTGGATCGCTCGGTTTCGCCAATAACCCGACCCTCAGCGGCTTGGGCGTAGCCTGCGCAATTGGCTTATCGTGGAGCCTTGCGGCCACTCTTTTTTTCACTTTGCCGGCCGCGGCCGCAGTCGAACCGAAGATCTGGCGCGAAGAAGAAGTATCGTCACGCCGCTCTTCCTGAAATCCCACCAAATGTCTAAAGTCTTGCTCGCAGGGGTAGCTCTTCTACTTACATGTGCCTTTGCCTCGGCCGAACCTCTTGCCCCGGCCGAGCTGAAAACGTTGCTGGCCCGTATCCGCGAGAAACGGAGCGCCGCACCGCAGGTGCAGGCTTCATTCCAGGAGGAAAAGAATATTCACCTCCTCAACAAGCCGATTAGCAGCTCCGGCAAAGTCTGGTTTCAGGCGCCCAACAAATTCCGGCGCGAAGTGATGGGGAACTCTCCCAGCGTCACAGTGGGAGATGGGCAGCAGCTCTGGATTTATTATCCCAACTTCAAATCTGCGGAACACTACTCGTTAGGTAAACGCTCTCCCCTCGATGCCGGTATTGCCGCTCTAACTGCCGGCCTCAATCTGGAAAACGTCGAAAGCACCTACCACCTGAGCGCGAGCCAAAAGGAGAAGGGTTACGTCCTCGATCTTGCACCACGGAATCCTTCGATGAAGCGATTCCTCCAGAGCTTCAAGGTTGAGCTGAACGACAGCCTCCAGGTCGAGCGCACGGAAATGCGACAACCGAACGGGAATCGCATCGTGACTGTTTATTCCAATGAGACCCGTGCTCCCATTCCCTCAGCGACCTTTGAATTCACTCCACCCGCGGGAACTGAAATAACGACCCCGCTAGGTCGCTAGTTTTCTGCACCATGTAAGCCGGCTGATAGCCGCTGCTTTAAAACTGCCGGTGACAGACTGCTAGACCTTCACCTTCTCGACTGCCTAGACTGGCCGAGGTGCGTTCCTCAAACTGTCATTTGCTCGCTTGTGTCTGGTTCTTCACCAGTGCGTACGCGTCTCTGCTGCGCGCAGAACCGCCCGCCAGGTCTGAGGAGCCGGGGGGCATCGTTTCACACATCCGGCGCGAACAGGTCGCTTCGTCGGGGCTCGCCAGGGTGGGATACAGCAGGCGGTTGCATGCCCTTGAAATTCATTTCGTGAGCGGCGCCATCTATCGCTATGAGGAGGTGCCGCTCTCCGTCTATCGTCAACTGATGGCTGCCAAATCCAAAGCTCACTTTTACGATATGAATGTGCGCGGCAAATATCGTTCCGTGCACGTGCGACCGCGCAGCGAGTGACGAAATCGCGTGGCAAAGTTCGGCGACAGATCTTCGTCCTTACGCCGGAGGAGAAAAAGACGATCTGCTTCATCGCCGCCGCCTTCGCGATCGGACTCGCCACAAAACATTTTCGCGACACTCACCCGCGGGCTGCGCCCACCCCTGCCGTGGCGCTCCACGCGACGCCCAGGCCGCGTTCGTTTCCGCGCAAACCGCGAGTGAGGCACTCACCGCCACCTTCCGCGGAGCAGCTGGATGAGAGCGGCGAGTAGTGTAATTGCAGCCGTGTCATCACGCTGACTGAGCAGAGGCAAGCTGCTGGACCCGTAAGCGTCGACGTTACCTTCTGGCGCGGCTCACCTGGTTTCCGTTCTTTCGGTGATGGCGGGCTTCGCTATCTTGCGCCCGGTGAACTCTTCGATCTTTCGTACCGTCCTGATTCTCCAAGCGCTGCAGGCGTCCGCGTGGGCGAGCAACACCGTCGTTAATCTGTCGCACTACGATCTCATGCGACCGGGTTTTGCGCAAATGCGCCAGGAGGGAATTGTCGCTGTTATTCACGAGGCAACATATCCGCGGTTTGCTCGGGACGATAGATACAGCGCGCGGCAAAGAGCTGCCGTGGGGGCGGGTCTACTCTGGGGCGCGTATCACTTCGCTGACTCAACCGATCCCACCCGACAGGCCGACCACCTTCTGAATGTGGTCGAGCGTTCGTGGCGTGATGCCGATCCGGAAGCGCGACCGAACGAGGTCTTGCTCGTCCTCGATTTTGAGAAGAACGGACACTACCCCGGCGGCACCATGCGGGTGGACCAGGCCGTTACTTTCGTCGAGCGCATCAAGGCACGCACCGGCAACTATCCCGGCCTTTACGCGGGACAGAATCGACTCCTCGCCATCATGAAAAGCCCGCGGGTCACTTCCGCGCAGAGGGCAATCTTGTCACGCTGCTGGCTTTGGATCGCGAACTATCACTACGAACCCCGAGCGCTGCTGCCGTGGAGCGACTGGACGATGTGGCAGTACACTGGTGATGGCGTTTGCGATCTTCCGCGCGCCGCGTTCCCGATAAGCGTCGCAAACATAAGGCGTGCGGAGCGCAATCTGTTCCGCGGCAGCGCCAGCGAGCTGAGGGGATTCTGGCGCAGACACGGCTGGATGCCCGGCGAGTAAAGCCCCCAGCGTGCTGCGACAGCTCCGGCGCCTTTTAGATCCGAAGCCGCGCTGAATAACGCAGCACCGTTAGCCAGGCCGAAATCGCCACCGGCCTGACGAAATCACGCCGCTAATCTTCCGAAGCCGCCGCTTCAGCAAAAGCGACGTCGCCTGATTTTAGATCCAGCTCAACTTCCTGCGCCGTACCAAAAACGCGCGCCCGCTCGTCGTCGAATTCGCCTTCCCATCGCGCGATCACGATTGTGGCGAGAGCGTTTCCGATGAGGTTCACAGAAGAGCGCCCCATGTCCATGATCGCATCGATGCCGAGAACAATTGCGACACCGGCCGCGGCCACGGCTGCCGGCAGCATGTTCGTCAACGTAGCGAGCAAAACCAGAATGGATGCACGCGGAACGCCCGCGAGTCCTTTCGAAGTGACCATGAACGTGACCATCATCGAAAGCTGCTGTGCGAACCCGAACTGCTGACCGCGATTAGCCGCTTGCACAATGAAAATCGAACTGACGGCGAGAAAAATCATCGAGCCATCCAGATTGAATGAGTAGCCCGTCGGCATGACGAAGCCGACAATTCGTTTCGGAACGCCGAGCCGTTCCATCGCTTCCATCGCTCTCGGCATGGCCGACTCGCTGCTCGTCGTGGCAAACGCGATCGCGGCTGGCTCACGTACCGCGCGCACAAACTGTCGGACCGGCGCCCGCGCAATCATCATCACCATGCCGAAGATCAGCGCGATAAAGATGATCAGACCGAGATAATAAGTGAAGATGAGATTGCCGAGACTAACGAGCACACCCGGGCCTTGCGTGCCGATCGTGTGCGCCATCGCCGCTCCGACCCCTATCGGTGCGAACTTCATCACATAGTTCGTCAGCTTGAACATCACC
>JACCXL010000398.1 GCA_013697015.1 Chthoniobacterales bacterium
ATCATTTCGTTAGGCGTCTCTCAGTTTGTGAATACCGATCTTGTTGCCATCGGGATCCTGCACGACTGCGATGTGGCAGACGGGTGATTCGAAAGGCTCCCAAAAGAATTTCACCTCGGCCGATCGCAGCTCGGCGATCGCTGCGTCGAAGTCTTCCATTTCCAGGGCGACACCGATCCCGTGATCTGAGGGCTTCCATTCGTCGCTCGCGGGTACGACCGCTAACGTGCCGCGGCCGATGTCGTATTCGATCCATCTCCCGTCCATGAAATTGCGCGCCTCTTTTAAACCGAGCACGCCCTCGTAAAAATTCCGCGCCCGCTCCATGTCGGTGACCGGGATGGCGACAAAGCCGATTTCTTTGATTTTCATAACGTTCCCGCAGCAGCCAAAATTGGACCTGCGGCGACGAGCTTTTTAGCGCGAGAATCCACCCGCAAATTCAAGCCTTCGAGCGACCGGGCGCCAAGAAATTGGAGATTTCCTTCTTCGGCGAAGACCACTTCGTCAGTCGTGAACGTCTCCGCCAGGTGAATGACCGCGAACCCGACGGAACGAGTAATTTGCTGTCCATTCGCCATTACAAACGATTGATCTTTCTTTTCACGCTTAACGCCAATCGCCTGCAACGTCTCCTCGCTGATCCACGTGTATTCGCTGCCGGTGCCCACCAACAGACGTCGTATCTCAGCGCGACGCTTGCGATCGTGGTTTTCCACCCGGCAGCTAGTAAAGAAAGTCCCCATCCGCTATTTCCTCTCCGCAGCTTTCACCACCTTTTGCGCGGCATCGCCGAGATCGTCGGCGGCGATTACCGCCAGGCCGGATTCCGCGATTAACTTTTTGCCGGCCGCCACGTTGGTGCCTTCCAGTCTCACAATCAGAGGCACGGAAAGATGCACCGTCTTGGCCGCGTTGATGATGCCCTGGGCGATGACGTCGCACTGCATGATACCGCCAAAAATATTCACCAGAATCGCCCGCACATGAGCGTCGGAAACGAGGAGCTTAAATGCCTGCGTCACCTGCTCTTCCGTCGCACCGCCGCCCACATCCAGAAAATTCGCGGGACTGCCGCCATAGAATTTAATGATGTCCATCGTCGCCATGGCGAGGCCGGCGCCGTTCACAAGACAGGCAATGTCACCCTCGAGCCCGATGTAGTTCAGGCCGGATTTCGAAGCTTCGACTTCGCGTGGATCTTCTTCCTGGGTGTCGCGCATCGCCGCGATTTCGGGATGCCGATAAAGCGCGTTGTCATCGAAATTAAACTTTGCATCGAGCGCCAAGACCTCGCCACCAGGTGTGACGACCAGCGGGTTCACTTCCACCATCGAACAATCGAGTCCAATAAAGGTCCGGTACAGACCTTCAAAAAGTTGTGAGACGGATTTGATCTGCGCCGATTCGAAACCGAGTTGTTTAGCCAGCTTCCGCGCTTGAAACGGCTGCAATCCGGCCAACGGGTCGATCGGTTCGCGGATGATTTTCTCCGGCGACTTCTCCGCCACGGTTTCGATCTCAACTCCCCCTTCCGTGCTCGCGACGATCAGGGGCGCCGCCGTGGCGCGGTCGAGCAGAATGGCAAAATAAATTTCGCGCCGGATCTCCGCCGATTTCGCGATCAGCACTTTGTTGACGACACGGCCGACCGGCCCGGTTTGGTGCGTGACGAGCGTTTGACCCAGCATCTTCGCCGCCAGGTCGCGCGCTGCGGCGGCGGATTTGGCGAGGTGCACACCGCCTTGGAAGCCATTCGCAAAAGTCCCCTTCCCGCGCCCGCCGGCATGAATCTGCGCCTTGACGACGAGATCATCCGTTCCCAGTTCACGCGCCGCCTGTTCCGCTTCCTCGGCCGAGCTAACGGCTTTTCCAGAAGGCGTCGCAACGCCGAATCGCTGCAGGAGTTCTTTGGCCTGATATTCGTGGATGTTCATGCAGCTCAGCTGGGCAGACGCTTGACTAATCCTGTGAATGCCGCGCGGCAACCGCTTTTCTTGCTGAAACTCACGACTTGGAAAACAAGCGTTGCATTGAGATATGTGCGCCGGAAAAGTGCGTTTGAATGAAGGACGCCCGCATCACCCTTGAGCCGCCGTTGCAAAACGCCGTCGCGTCCGGCCGGCTTCTTCCCGCAGCTTTGACTAATATCTCGGAGCTTCTCGGCGACACGACCTCCGATCCGGCGGGCAGAGTAATTACAGAATTGGTCGCGACGAATGCGTGGGATGAGCTCAACGATCGTTTCTACAGGACTCTGGCGTTCGGCACCGGCGGACTCCGGGGCAGGACAATCGGCAAGATTGTGACCGCCGCGGAACGAGGAAACGCGGCTGCGCAGGAGCGTCCTCAGTTCCCGTGCGTCGGCACGAACGCGATGAACTTCGTCACGCTCGCTCGCGCCACTCACGGACTGATCGCTTATCTTCACGACTGGAATCGAAAGAGCGGCGTCACCGGCAAACCGAAGCTGGTTATCGCGTACGATTCCCGGTATTTTTCCACCGAATTCTCCGCCCTCGTCGCGCAGATCGCAGCGGAGGATGGCGCCGATGCTTTCGTCTTCGACGGCCCGCGTTCGACGCCTGAGCTCTCTTTTGCGGTTCGTTACCTTCGCGCCAGCGCCGGAGCGGTCATCACGGCGAGCCACAACCCGGCGCATGACAATGGCTTCAAGGTTTACTTCGACGACGGCGCCCAAGTAATCGAGCCACACGCCAGCGGAATTATCGCGCAGGTAAATGCAGCACCTACCGCCGGGCAAGCGGCCGTCCCTGTTGCACAGCGCGGAACGGTGACAACGATCGGTCACGAAATCGATGAAGCATACATGCGCCGTCTCGAAACGTTGGTGCTCGATCGGGCGCTCATCGCGCGCGCCCAAGCGCTGCGTGTCGTTTTCACGCCCATCCACGGCACGGGCGGTGTCATCATCAAACCGATGCTGCAACGCCTTGGCTTTAACTTCACGGTCGTCGCCGAGCAAGATTGCTTCGATGGAGCTTTCCCCACCGTCAAATCGCCCAATCCGGAAAACAGCGAAGCGTTGCATCTCGGGGTGGAGCTGGCCCGCAAGGAACACGCCGACCTCGTCGTTGCAACCTATCCTGATTGCGACCGGATGGGAGTGGCGGTGCGGAGCGTGACTGGCGAGATGAAGCTGCTCACTGGAAATCAGATCGGCTCGTTGATCGCGTTTTATCGAGCCATGACTCTCTTCGAAACCGGCGTGCTCAACGGCGCGAATGCTGCCCGAGCCGTTATCATTAAAACATTTGTCACGACCGATCTGCAGAAGGCGATCGCCGAGCGTTTCGGGCTTCGCTGCGTCGAGACCTTAACCGGATTCAAGTACATCGGCGCGAAGCTGGGCAAGTATGAAAGTGGACTGCCACCAGAGGAGCGCGCCAAATATCGAGATCTCGACGAAGCGGAAACGCGCCGGCTCCGCCTGCAAAATTCCTCCTATTACGTATTCGGAGGTGAAGAAAGTTATGGATACAGCGGCGCCGATTTCGTCCGGGATAAAGATGGAAACGGCGCCACCATTATGTTTTGCGAAGTGGCGGCTTACGCGAGATCGAAGGGGCTCACGATCGATGGTCTGCTCGACAATATTTTTGCGACCTTCGGTTATTTTGCGGAGAAAAATGAAGCCATCACTTTTGAAGGCGCGGAGGGCGTCGAGAAAATTCGCCGTTTGCTCGCCTCCTACATCGACTCGACACCGGCCGCGATGCTTGACTCGGCGGTCACCGGATTGAAGAATTTCGAGACGGAAGAGATTCGGGATGTGGAGGGCGATCTAATTCCAAAAGAGAAACTGTTGATTTTCCAGTTAACCGATCAAACTCGCATCGCCGTACGCGGTTCCGGCACAGAGCCAAAGATCAAGTATTATCTCTTCGCGCGGCGTGCTCCCGCGGCGGCTGAATTCACCGAAAATGAGCTGGCGGAGACGAAGCTCGCTGTCGCAGAAAGGCTGGCCGCGCTGTGGGATTGGCTCCTGGCTGACGCAAACGCGCGCGTGGCCGATGGATACGTTCGACAGTAAGAAGATCAGCGTGGACACTGCCAAATGGCGCGGGAAATACATCTCGATGGCGGGGAAATCACGATCCTGAAATCGATTGGCTTGTCGGGGACGCAGATATTTGGCAAACTTTTGCTCGACCGCATTGGCCAGCTCAGTACGACTGAACTTCTGCTGACGCTCGACGGTCTTTTGTCACTCGGCTATGTCCTTTCTAATAAGGTCAACGTGCGCACAAGGGAAGATGTGGAGTGCGCGTTTTTCCGGGTAAATCCGGCGTATTCCAAAGATTTGCGCGATGCGGTGAATCCAGGCCGGCGGCGAACACGCACGCGTGAGCCACGCGCACGGCGCTAATCAAGCCGTGGAGTTGGTGCGAAAAGCATTGCGGTGTTGGCCGTGGCTGGCAGCGATTACCACCGGCCTGCTTTGCACCGGCTGCTGCGCGCCATTCGATTTTTGGTGGCTCGGCTGGATCGCTCTCACCCCGCTGCTCGCGGCCGTCTGGTTTTCGGGGCAGAATTCAAAGCGGCGTTGGCTGCGCGATCTTGTGCTGGGTTACGTCGCCGGAGCCACTTTTTTTTGGACGGTTTTTTCCTGGCTAACGACCGTGACCACCTCTGGATGGATCTTGGTGGGTGCGTACATGGGAGTGTACTTCGCGCTCTGGACATGGTTTTGCGGACGACTGCGACCGGCGATGCGTGCCCCGATCGCGCCGGCGCGGGCCGCCACGCGTTGGAGCGCAGACGCCGGCAACTCGCCGGAGGCGCGCTCACCGTGGCTGCGCTCGACCAATAATTTGGGGCTCGCCTTCCTCCTCGCGAGCGTCTGGGTAACGCAAGAGTCTCTTCGGGGAATCGTCTTCTCTGGTTGGGGCTGGAATACGCTCGGCACAACACTGCACGCGCAATGGCCCCTGATTCAAATCGCGGATATCACCGGCGTGCCGGGCCTGTCATTTCTGGTGGCCTTCGCCAACGTTATCGCGATCACGACCGCGCGACGTTTCGTGCTCGAGAGTCAGACCGGTGTCACGCGGCCGCATTATGATTTTACCTTCACGCTCCTTCTCATCGTCGCCGCGGCGAGCTACGGCATCCGTGCCGTCCGCATCCCGGCGGAAGGCGAATCAATTCGCGTCGCCGCCGTGCAATCGAACATCCCGCGCGAACAGAAATTTAGTCGTGAATTTGCCCAGCGCATTTTCGATCAGTTCACACGCCTGAGCGAGTATGCGCTGCATGCGCAGGATCGGCCCGATCTCCTGATTTGGCCGGAAAGTTCGATGCCTGGTCCGGTCTTGCAGGATGAAGACAGCTATCGATTCGTGATGGATTTTTCCGCTGCTGCGAAGACGGATCTGCTTCTCGGCGCGATCGATCAAGATGGGGCGCGAGTTTACAACGCCGCCCTGCTTGTCTCCGAGGCGGGCAAGCGCGTGCAACTCTATCGAAAGATTCACCTCGTTCCGTTTGGCGAATACATTCCGGGCCGCCACACGATCCCCTTCCTCGCACAGGTGGTAGGCGATCAGGTGCCGGACGATTTTGCTGTTGGAACCGAATTCACATTATTTCACCTAACGAATGACAAGGTGCAGGTGGCACCTTTGATTTGCTTCGAGGACACAATCGGGGATCTAACGCGTCAGTTCGTCCGAGGCGGAGCTAATCTACTCGTGAATGTGACGAACGATGGCTGGTTCCTACGGTCGGCCGGTTCGAAACAACATTTGGCGAATGCGGTCTTCCGATGCGTCGAGACCAGGCGACCGATGGTGCGCGCCGCGAATACGGGCGTGACCTGTTTCGTGAATGAATGGGGCCGCCTCACGCAGGTGCTGCTGGACGACGCCGGAAACCAATTCACCGAAGGCGTTCTGAGCGGCGTGATCCGCGTGCCGACCGGGGGAAAATTGACGTTCTACGTCCGGCACGGCGAGATTTTTGCGCATGCCTGCGCGGCAATTACGGCCATCATGTTTGTCGTAATCGTCGTCAAGACGGTTCGACGCCGTCCGCTCGCACCGAACCGTGCGAGCACGAACGCCTAGAATTTTGTCGCTCAACAGGTCGTGCTCCATGCATCGCTTTCGCCTGCGTTAGCCCGCTACGTCTCGCAACAAGCACATGAACGATACCCCCGTCATTTACGTTCGCGGGCTGCGTAAATCCTACGACGCGTTCGAAGCCGTGAAGGGCATCGACTTCGAGGTGCAGCCTGGCGAAGTGTTTGGACTTCTCGGTCCGAATGGAGCCGGCAAAACCACGACGGTCGAGATCTTGGAAGGGTTGCGACCGCGCTCCGGCGGCGAAGTGAAAGTGCTCGGTTTCGATCCAGACCGGCAAAAGCAAAAGCTGAAAGATCGGATCGGCGTCTGTCTCCAGGCGACGAATCTACCCGATAAAATTACGGTGCGCGAAGCGCTGACCTTGTTCGCGGCATTCTACTCCCGCGTCGTGAGCGGAGACTCGCTCCTCCAGCGCCTGCAACTCTGGGATAAGAAGGATGCAGTTTACGCCACGCTCTCCGGCGGACAGAAGCAACGTCTCGCGCTTGCGCTTTCCCTTATCAACGATCCGCAACTTCTTTTCCTCGACGAGCCCACAACCGGACTCGATCCGCAGGTGCGGCTGGAAATCCGCGATCTCATCGAAGAGTTGCGCTCTGAAAAACGCACCATCCTGATGACCACGCACTACATCGAAGAAGCCGAGCGTTTGTGCGATCGCGTCGCGATCATCGATGCCGGTACGATCATTGCGCTCGGCACGCCGCGTGAGTTGCAGGAGCAAAGTGCCAACCAATCCGCGATCGAAATGCGGTTCACTCAGCCTTGGCGGAACGGCCCCGTCCCGGAGTGGCCCGGGGCGATTCGAACGATTGTGAGCGACGACGCGAAACACGTAAAGGTCACTTCGAAGCATCCGGCGCGCACTCTCGTGGAAATGGTGAAGTGGACAGACGCTCAGGGGATCGAACTTGACGACGTGCACTTGAACCGACCGACGCTCGAGGACGTCTTCATCGAGCTTACGGGAAAGAAGCTGCGCGAATAAATGAAAACGTTTTTCGCTCTGCTGAAGATCGATCTGAAGCTGGCCCGCCGGAACAAGGCGGTCCTTTTCTTCAATTATTTCTTCCCCCTGATCTTCTTTTTCTTCTTCGGGCAGATGTTCGACGCAAAGCAGGGCAACCGCGTGCTGCAAGTTGTCACGATGGTGACGGTTCTCGGCATTCTCGGCAACGGACTCTACGGGGCGGGAATGCGCGCCGTCCAGGAGCGCGAGGAAAACGTGTTGCGCCGCTACAAGGTCACGCCGATCACGCCCGTGCCGCTGCTTCTGGCTTCGCTCGTCACCGGCGTCATCATCTACCTGCCGAGCGTGCTCATGATGCTTGCGCTCGCAAAGTTCGTCTACGGAATGCAGATCCCGCCGAACCTGGCGTCACTCCTGATTTTCATGTGTCTGGGCGCGGCTGCGTTTCGCGCACTCGGTCTCATCATCGCCGCCGTCGTCAATTCCTCGCAGGAAAGCAACATACTGATTCAGCCGATCTACATGGCGATGCTGCTGCTCGGTGGAGTGACGATCCCGATCACCTACTTTCCGAACTGGCTGCAGAGCGTCACGCAATTCATCCCGTCGACGTATCTCGTCACCGGTGTCGCCGGGATTCTCCAGCGCGGCGAAACTCTTTTGCAGAACTGGCCGTCGGTCCTTGCCCTTTTGGTCACGACGGGCGTGGGCATTTTTATCGCGACCAAGCTGTTTCGCTGGGAGAAAGAAGAGAAGCTCTGCGCTTCGGCCAAACTCTGGGTGCTCGTGGTCTTGCTGCCGTTTTTTATTCTCGGCACCTTCCAATCCTGGAGCCGGCAGGATCTTGCGAAAGCAAAAATCCTTGAGCGTGATCTGCGGCGCGGTCGTAGCTGGTTGATTCAGAACGTCCGGATTTTTGTCGGTAACGGAAAGGTGATCGAATCCGGCGCGGTCCTCGTTCAGAAAGGCAGGATCGCGGCAGTCTACGACAGTAGTTTTCCAGATGCCAAATCATTGAATGCGGAACCGGTTGAGGCGGCCGGAAAAACGATTCTCCCCGGTCTGATCGACGTGCACGTCCATCTCGGTTCGACAGGCGGATTTTACGACGATTGGTCGAAGTTCGACGCGAAGGCTGCGGCGGAACGGGAATTGGAAGCGTATCTCTACAGCGGTGTCACCGCCGTGCGCAGCGCCGGCGATGCCGTCGATACCATGCTGCAACTGCGAAACCTCTTCGGCTCTGGCGAAAAACTGGGCGCGGAGCTGTTTTTGTGCGGCCCGCTCTTCACCGCGGAAGGCGGACACGGGACTGAGTACGGGAAGTTCCTGCCAGAGAATCTACGCGGGGCGTTTATCGCACAATTCGTGCGTACGCCCAAAACCGCCGATGAAGCGCGGCAACAGGTCGCCGCTCTGGCTACCCAACGCGTCGATGCCATCAAAGGCGTCCTGGAATCCGGGGCCGCGGGATATCTCTTTAACCGGATGGACGTGACCGTGCTGCGCGCCGTCGTCGATGAAGCGCATGCGCGGAATCTGCCGGTCGCCATTCACACCGGCAATTCGCGGGACGTCGCGGACGCCGTTTCCCTCGGCGCAAACTCAATCGAGCACGGCTCCTGCGCCGATGAAATTCCGGACGAGCTCTTTGTCGCAATGAAGGCCAAAGGCATCGCGCTCGATCCGACGCTGAGCGTCGCGGAAGCGTTCACGGAGTTCGCGCATGGCCAGACCGCGCTGCTGCATCGCTCTCTGGTCCAGCAGGTGACGACGAAGGAGTTGATCACCGGTACCGAACACGCTGCGACTTCAGAGAAAACGGCCGCGATGCGCGAAAGGATGAGCCATTACCCGATGTCCGCGGAACAGGGCGCCAGAAATTTGACGAAAGCCTGGCGGGCAGGCGTGAATATCGTGACCGGCTCGGATGCCGGAAATTTTCTCGTCCTGCATGGACCGACTGTGCAGCATGAAATCGAGCTTTGGGTAGCGGCGGGTGTGCCGGCCGAGGTCTCGCTGCAAGCCGCCACAGCGAATGCCGCGAAACTGTTGCGCGCCGACGACCGAATCGGAACCATTGAGAAAGGGAAAGAAGCGAGCCTGCTGGTGGTCGACGGAAATCCATTGCAGGATGTGCGGGCGCTCTCCGCGGTCTCAATTGTTTTTATGAAAGGCGAACGGGTCGCACGGGACGACCTCTTCGAGCAGAAGTAGTGGGAGAGCGAGACGCCTTGCACCGTTTGACTGACTACTCGCCTCCGGCTTCGCTCGGTCCCCCATTGCCGTCCTCACGAAGCCGATCGGCGACGCTCGAAGAA
>JACCXL010000004.1 GCA_013697015.1 Chthoniobacterales bacterium
GTATACACCGCATACCCCATGGAGCACACCGTCCGACAGCTTCCGGACTGATTTGTTTGATGCGACCGCCATCGCTTGCTGTCGCATGTATCAGACGAACAAGGAAATATGGAGCGGTCTGTCGAAAAACACGCATGAGGGACTCGGTTCGCCCGCTCGGATCGTTCCCGCGACGCTGATCTTGTTCGGCGGGCAGGTGCTGCCGTTTCTCTTGCTGGCGGCTTCATCGTTTCTTTCGCGCGTGCAATTTGCGCTTGCCTGCGCGGCCGCGATCTGCGCGCTGCTGCCACGGATTGTTGGGGCGAGGCGATTTCAACAATCGTACACCACGATTATCCTGCATCCGGTCGGAGTCCTCGGTCTCTTGACGCTGCAGTGGATGGGGCTTTTGCGCTGGCTCGGAGATAAACCGGTTCGGTGGAAAGGCCGCGCCTACCCAACCACGCCAGCCTCTGCGGTTTGATTAGATCGAGCCACGAGAAGGTCGCTCGCGTTCAACGCGCCTCCAATATGTGCTTGATGCCCCTAATCGGTATCACCACCCAATCGGGCCGGTTGTTCAGTTCATAACCAACCTCGTAGACCGCTTTGTCTAACAAGTATGCCTCCAACAAGACTTGCAGATCGCGCTCGTCGCTCGGGATAAAGAGAGCGCCGGCTGCAGTTTCCAGATAACTTTTTCGGAACAGGGTGCCCATCCGGCGGTACCAGAGATCAGCCCAGCGCTCGAGAAACGGAATGTCTTCCACACGCATCGCCGGCTGCCACAACGCGCTATACGCCGCGTATTGAAACGAGCGCATCATGCCGGCTACATCGCGGAGCGCGGACCGCTTCAGTTTGCGCTCGCTCAAAGGCCGCGCCGGCTCGCCTTCGAAATCAAGCACCACAAAATCCTTTCCAGTGTAAAGCACCTGCCCAAGGTGATAGTCGCCGTGAATGCGGATCTTGGCCGCGCCGGTCACGCGCTCTAGAATGCGCTGTTGGGTGGCGAGAATCTCCTTCTCCGCACTCAGGATCGCAGCGGCTTCCTCGCGAAACTGTTCCGGCAAAGTTGAACGCCGTTTCTGCAACAGTTCGAACGCACGGCGCAACGACGCTCGCATGTTTTGAAAGACTGACCGCTGCGCCATTGTATTGAACGGCTCGGGCGCAAAGGCGGGATGGTCCACGCGCGAAGCGAGCGCAAGGTGCAACTCGGCCGTGCGCTTCCCGAGCAGTTGCACCCGCTCGGGATAAATGCCTCCCAAGAGCTGTTCCAGGAGTGCGTCGGAGGGTCTTCTGTCATGCTTCAGTTCCACCTTCCGCGCCAGGACGCGTTCATAAAAGCGGCCGACTGCATCGAGGGTCAATGTCCACGCATCGCCTTCGCTCGCGATGGCACTCTGCAGCAAACAGACCACCGTCGGTTCGCCTTTCGGCCGAATGTATTCGAGCACTCCAGAAAACGCAGGGACGTGCGCGAAGCTGCTCTGCTCAGTCAAGAAGCGCGTGACTTCGACATCGGGGTTCGTCCCGTCCTCGAGTTTTCGGTAAAGCTTGAGGAAAAATTTATCATCGAACAAGACGGAGGAGTTGCTCTGCTCGCCACTCAGCACGTGCGATGCGACGTTCGCTCGCTCCTCCGGCCTGCGCGCCCGCAACTTGTCCGCGGCTTGACCGACGATTGTGCCATTTTTCCCCGTGAGGCGCTTCTGACTGGCCATGGCGCGAAAGAGCGCATCGCGGAATTCGGTATCCCAGAGCGCATCGTGTAAAACCGCTTCGTTCGGATCGTCGAAGCGAGCGATGATCGCGTGCGGCGAACTTTGTGCAAGAGCTCGCGCCGCTTCCCCACGCGTCACCTGAACTGGCAGCGTGTAAATTTCGGGCGCGCCGTCTCGATAGCGGATCTCGACAAACCAGAAACGCGGCGCTTCGGGCGAGTCGCCGAGAGATGCCTCCTCAATCACCCGCATATCCACGATGCTGCGGGCTTTTCCGCCAAACCAACGCTGCGCACGCACATAAGCCGGCAGGATTTCGCGTTCCAGGAGCTTGCGGTGATTGCCGTTCAGAAGCTCGAGTGTCGGCGCGATCGGCAGAGCCGGGATCGAGCGGACTTCGGAGACGGCAGCGGCTTCCGGTTGTTTTCCGACTACCAGCCAAAAGTGACCGTGCGGACCCAGGGTAATGAGGTAGGGAGCGGCTTTAATTGTCGGGAAATAATTCTGACTGAAGACCTCCATCAGCGAACAGGCCTCAAAGCGCGACAGATCGAGCTCCGCCACTTGTGAAAACCGGGAGAGGTTAACGACCACGAGAATCGTTTCGCCTTCGTGATCGCGCAGGAATGCGAGCACCTTTGCGTTCTCCGGATACAGGAATTCAAGCGATCCGCGCGAGAACGCCCGGAAGTTTTTCCGCATCGCGATCACGCGCCGCATCCACCAGAGCAGCGAAGATAAGTTTTTCTGCTGATTCTCGACGTTGATCGCCTCGTAGTGGTATTCCGGATCGATCGTGATCGGCAAAAATAATTGCTGCGGGTTGGCGCGGGAGAAGCCGGCATTGCGATCCGCGCTCCATTGCATCGGCGTGCGGCAGCCATTGCGATCGCCCAGATAGACATTGTCCCCCATCCCGATCTCGTCCCCGTAGTAAATGAC
>JACCXL010000025.1 GCA_013697015.1 Chthoniobacterales bacterium
GTCGGCTCGCGCCCATTGCCTGACGGATTGCCATTTCTTTCGCGCGGCTGCTCGCGCGGATCAGGAGGAGGTTGATCAGATTGACCGCGCCGATGAGGAGGAGGAAAAACACGCCGGCCTGCAGCAAAAAGAGTGTCGGGCGAATGGAGCGAACGTGATCCGCGTGGAGTGACAGCACCGGCGAGCGGAAGCCAGCCTCGGCCATCTTTTGCGCGTCGGGGTTACCCTGCTCGACCGCGGCGTTGTGCGCGTCGATCTGTGCTTGCGCTTCCGCGATCGTCGCGCCCGATTTCAATCGTGCGATCATGTGCCTGCCGCCGCCGCCGGAATGCCGCTGGCTCGGCGCGCGCTCCTCGGGCCGCGACCTGATCGGCAGAAAAAGCCGCGCTTCCGAGGAGAGGAAGCGGAAATCAGGCGGCAACACGCCGACGATCTTTCTCGGAATGCCGTTCACGCGGAGGTCGCGGCCGAGAATGTTTGGATCGGCTTCGAGACGCTGTCGCCAATAAGCGTCAGTCAGGACGGCGACTCCGTTGTTTTCCGCCACCGCCGCTTCTTCCTCGGTGAAGCTGCGACCCATGGCCGGGCTCACGCCGAGAGTGGCGAAAAATTCCGGTGAGATGCGCAGAACTTCGATCTGCTCGGTCGAACCCGGATCGCCGACGGCTTCGCCGCCCTCGCGGAAAACCGAAAGGCTCGAGAAGGCCGGGATGTTGCCGCGCCGCTCGTAGTAATTGGTGATCGACGACCCGTCGCGCTCGACGCCGGCTTTCGGATAGGTGTTGAAAATGGTGACGAGCTGATCGGCTTTCGGAAACGGCAGCGGACGAAGCAAAATCGAATCGATTACCGCAAAGATGGCGAGGTTCGCGCCGAGACAGATCGCAACCGTGGCGAGCGCGGTCATTGTGAACGCCGGAGCTTTGCGCAGTTGGCGAAACGCGAAATGAAGATCGTTCATGCGCGAGTAGCGCAAGCTTCCAGCTTGCGTCGGGTTTGGCTGGCAAGCTGGAAGCTCGCGCTATAATTCGTTTTCATTCGGCGCGCAGCGTGATCATTGGGTTTACGCGTGAGGCGCGCCGCGCCGGAATCCAACAGGCGAATAGTGCCGCGCCTCCCAAAACCAGCGAGACCGCGCCGTAAATCAGCGGATCGTTAACACTCACGCCGAAAAGCAAACTCCGGATCACGCGCGAGAGTGCGAATGCTCCGGCAAAGCCCAGCAGCAACCCGCAGCCGAGCAAGCGCATGCCTTGCCCCAGCATCATCATGCGGATCTGCGCCGGCATCGCGCCTAAGGCGAGACGCACGCCGATTTCACGCATCCGCCGCAACCCATTGAAAGCCATCACTCCGTAGAGACCGACGACGGCGAGCGTCAACGCCAGCACCGCGAAACAGGCCAGCAGGAAACTCATCAACCGCGGCGTCGCCCACGTTTCCTCCACGCGTTCCTGCATCGTTTTGAATTCGAAGGCAGGCTGCGCCGGATCGAGCGAAGCCACGATGTCGCGCACCGGTTTCTCGAGGGATTTCGGCGAGAGGGTTGTGCGCAGCAACACGACCAGGCCCGTCTGCGGCTGTTGCGTGATGGGGAGATAGGCCTGCGGTAGCACGGTCGTTTCATCGAAGCCGTACACTTTCAGATGCGGAACGATTCCGACGATTGTCCGGAATTCGCGCGCGCCTTCTCGCCGGTGGACATCCGCACGCGTTTCCCGACTGCCTCTTGCCCGGGGAAATACCGCTCGGCCAGCAGTTGATCGACGATGATGACTGGCGGCATATCCTTCGTGTCGCGAGCCTCGAAGGGCCGACCGCGCAGCAAAGGCGTGTGGATCGTTTGAAAATAACCCGCGGTTACGACATCCATCTCCACCGAGGGCAACTTGCCCGGCGCCGGTTCGGGCGCGCCTTCGGGAAGAAACGTGGTCTGCCATCCCGTCATCAGCGGCGGATTGGAGGCCAAGGCGGCGTTCTGCACGCCGGGCAGCGCGGACAACTTCTCCATCAACGCTGCCGAAAAATTCATCAGCTTGGTTGCATCTTCGTAACTCGGCGACGGCAGATCGACCCGCGCCGAGAGCAAAAGTTGTGGATCGAACCCCAGCCCCAGCGACCGGGCGTTGGCGAAACTTTTCAGGACCAAACCGGCCGCGCTCAAGAGCACCAACGTGAGCGCAACTTCCGCAATGACGAGCAGATCGCGTGAGCGGCGCGCGCCGGCGGAATCCGAGCTCCCGCGCCCACCGGAATTGAGGGCGAGCGAAATGTCGGCGCGAGAGGTATGCCACGCCGGCCAGAGACCAAACAGCACGCTGGTGATGAAAGAGAGCGCGAGGCTGAAAGCGAGGACCCATCCGTTCAACGACAGGTTTTGAAAACGCGGGACACCCGGCGGCGAAAGGGCCACCAGGATGTCGCGACCCCAGGCGGCCAGACAAAGCCCGAGCGCGCCGCCAACGAGCGCAAGAACCAAACTCTCGATCAGGAGCTGGCGAATGATTTGCCAGCGCGATGCTCCCACCGCGGCGCGCACCGCAAATTCTCGCGCTCGCGCAGCGCCGCGAGCGGCGAGAAGATTGGCGAGATTTGCGCATGCGATCAGGAGGACGAGTACGACCGCACCAAGCAAAAGATTGAGACTCGCACGGTAATCGCCGACTTGATTCTCGAGCAGCGGAGTGACCGCCACGCTCACTCCGGCGTTGGAATCCGGATACTGTTTTGAAAGGCGCGCCGCGACCTGTTTCATCTCGGCGAGCGCCTTCTCGACCGACACGCCCGGTTTCAAACGGGCCCAACCAAACAATCCCGGATGGTTATCGCGCGTCTGCCACATCTGGTCGTCTGTCCGTCGCATGATCGGAAACCAAACCTCGACCGTGCGCGGCGAAAACATCTGCGGCGGCATTACTCCGATGACCGTGTAAGGCTGATTGCCAAAATTCACCGTGCGCCCCAGCACGTTCGGATCACGGGCAAAAAGGCGTTGCCAGAGCCGGTCGCTGATCACCGCCACGAGCGGCCCGCCCACGCGGTCTTCCTCCTCGGTGAAGATCCGGCCAAGCTGCGGCGTGAGGCCGATGACCTTGAAAAAATTCGCGGTGACAATGGCGCCGCTGATCTGCTCCGGCGCGCGGTTCTCGAGGCCGCTCAAGTTAAAAGATTCGCGGCGCGAAACCGCGAACTGCTCGAAAACAGTGTTATCGCGCTTCCAATCGATGTAGTCCGGAAACGAAACGGAAATTTGCGGCTGATTCGAATCACTCTCCGTGACGATCATGAGCCGGTCCGGATCGGGATACGGTAACGGCTGGAGCAGAACCGCGTAGATGACACTGAAGATCGCGGTGTTCGCGCCAATCCCGAGCGCGAGCGTGATGACGGCGATGAGCGTAAAGCCGGGCGATTTCCGAAGCTGGCGAAGAGCAAAGCGAAGGTCGTTCATAATTTGGAGTCGTTAGGCTGACTCGTGGGAACTCAGGTCACGACAAACCCGTCGCGCAATTGGACAATGCGGTTGCCGTAGCCGGCGTTGATTTCGGAATGCGTGACCTGGACGATGGTGGTGCCGCCGGCATTCAACTGCTTGAACAGCTTCATGATTTCTTCCGCCTGATCCGAGTGGAGATTTCCGGTCGGTTCGTCAGCGAGAATAATTTTGGGGCTCGCGATCATGGCGCGGGCGATGCTCACCAGCTGCTGTTGCCCGCCCGAAAGCTGGCGCGGATAGAGATCCTTTTTGCCCACGATGTGGAATCGATCCAGCGCATCGCAAACCAGCGCATCACGTTCGGTTTTGTTGAACCGGCGATACGAAAGTGGGATGTCGAGGTTCTCGTAAACGGTCAGATCGTCGAGCAGATGATAGTTTTGAAAAACGAATCCGATCTGCTCGTTACGGAGCGTCGCGCGCTCTTTCGCCTTCAGTCGATGGATCGCTGTATCATCCAGAAAAAACTCACCGCTCCAGGCGTGATCATGCATGCCCAGCACGTGCAGCAGCGAAGATTTCCCTGCACCAGACGGCCCCATGATTGAGACGAAATCGCCTTCCTCGACATCGAGATTGATGTCGCGCAGCACATAAAAAAACTGTCCTTTCGCCAGCGGATAAAAGCGCTCCAGATGCCGGAGTCGAATGATTGGGTTTGCCATGGTTAACCTCGCGCGAGTGCGATCGAAGGATCGAGTTTTGCGGCGCCCTTGTGCTTGAGCAGGAGACGAAGGGCGTAGCGCAAATCTTGAATGAAGTTGGTCATCATCCGCCTCTGATTTCTTACTGGCTTTCTCTCTATCCGTGGCCGAGTGCGATCATCGGGTCGGCGCGGGTGGCGCGGAGCGCGGGGATATAGCTGGCGAAGAGGGCGACGAGTGCGAGCGAGATCGTGACGAGCGCAAAAGTCGAAAGATCGAATGCCGCGACATTGTAAAGCATCGCGCCAAGCGCCCGCGTGCTGAAGAATGCGAGGAGAAGACCAACGGCGGTGCCGATCAAGACCAGCCGCGCCGCGCGACCGACCACGAGCAGGAGGACGTCGTTGCGTTGCGCGCCGAGGACCATGCGCACGCCGATCTCATGCGTGCGTTGCACGACGAGGAACGACATCACACCGTAGATGCCGACGGAGGCGAGGACCAACGCGATCGCGGCAAAGACGCCGAGGAGCACGACCGAGAGTCGGCGCGGCGCGATCGATTCGGCGGTGATCTGCTCGAATGTTTTCACGTTGGCGAGCGGCTGCTCGGGATCGAAGGCCTGAAGTTCACGGCGGATCGAGGAGACGAGCGCGCGCGGATCCTGCAGGCTGCGCACTGCGAGGACCATGCTGCGGTAGGGAAGCTGCGGATGAGGGCGGTAATATTCGGGCTTGGCCTCCGAATCGAGCCCGCGATGCCGGATGTCTCCTACCACGCCCACGATCGTGATCCACTGGATCTTCTGCGGATCGGAATCGTCGAAATTGATCCGTTTGCCGAGCACGTCCTCGCCGGGCCAATACTTCTTCGCCATCGCTTGGTTGATGATGATGACGCCGGGCGCATCGGCGCTGTCGGCTTCGGTGAAGAAGCGGCCTTTGATAAGCGGCGTCTCGAGGACGCGAAAGTGATCGGGCGTAACGATGCGGATCTCTTCGTCTGGGAAGACCTTCGTCTCCGCTTCAGGACGACCTTCGATGTGGAAGGAGTTGTCGCTGTTGGATCCGCTGAGCGGAAGAATCGAAGTGAGCGAGACATGCCGGACGCCAGGAAGGCGGGCGACGCGGCGCTCCACCTCGGCGTAGAAGTCGATCACCGGTTTGCCGCGCGGATACTTTAGCTGCGGCAGGGCGAGCTCCATCGTGAGCACGTTTTTCGGATTGAAGCCGGGGTCGACGCTCTGCAGGCGCGCGAAGCTCTTCATCAACAAGCCTGCGCTGATCAGGAGCACGAGGGCGAGCGCCACTTCTGCTACTACGAGCGCATTGCGAAGACGATTGCGGCGGACCCCGGTTGTTGATCCACGCCCGCCTTCCTTAAGCGCTTCGGTCAGCTCGGGATTTCCACTGGCCAGCGCAGGGATAAGACCGAACAGAATCCCCGTTCCCACGGAAACGAGAAGCGTGACCAGCAAGACGCGTAAGTCGAGATTCGCTTCCGCGATGCGCGGGACGGTTTGCGTCCCGATGGCCCGGAGCAGATCGAGTCCCCAGACCGCGAGAAGCGTACCCGCCAGCCCGCCGATGACGGCGAGCAGCACGCTTTCCGAAAGCGTCTGTCGCAGCAACTGCAGGCGGCCTGCACCGAGCGCGACCCGAATGGCGAACTCCCGCACACGTCCGCCCGCGCGCGCCAGGAGCATCGTGGTCAGATTTGCGCAGGCGATGAGAAGCACGAGCGCGACCGCGCCTAACAAGATCCACAAAGCGGTGCGCATTCCGCCGATGACCTGTTCGTGCAATGAATAGAGCGAGGCGCCAAAGCGGGTCGGCGGGCTGTAGTTGTCGGGGAACTGCGTGATCCAGTTCGCGTTGATGGTGTTAATCTCGGCCTGCGCCTGCGCCATCGTCACGCCGGGCTTCAGGCGCGCGAGCACGCCGTAGCTGCGCGAGCCGCGCGACTCCAGCTCGTCCTTGGTGAAAGCGATCGGCTTCCAGATATCGACCTGGCCGGAGAACTGGCCGCCCTGGATATTAAAGAGCGGAATCGGGAACTCGAATTTCGCCGGCATGATACCGACGACGGTAAACTTGCGGCCGTTGAGCGAGATGTCCTTGCCGAGCATTTGCGGATCGGAGTTGAAACGGCGCTGCCAGAGACGCGCGCTGATCACGACGACATTGTCTCGTCCTTCACCGAATTCGGTGGCGCTGAAGACCCGCCCTTTGATCGGCTCAATGCCGAGAACCGGGAAGAGACTGGGCGAGACGACGGCGCCTTGAATGCGCTCGGCCATCTCACCGCCGGTCAGGTTGAGATTCGCGTAATCGAAGGCGGCGATCCCGGTGAAGCTGCGCGTCTGCTTTTCGTAATCGAGATACTCGGGCACGGAGACGGGGATCACCTCGAGGCCTTGCCCGGAAAATTTTTCCCAGAGCAAAACCAACTCCTGCGGCGCCTGGTAGGGCAGCGGATGAATGAGCAGCGCGTTAACGAGGCTAAAGACCGCCGTGTTCGCGCCAATCGCCAGCGCCATTGTCGCGATTGCGATGATAGTGAACGCTGGGCTCTTCACCAGCGCGCGGAACGCATAACGAATGTCGTTCATCATATCGGTTCTTGTCCGCGGGTCGTTTTCATTCGTAGCGAAGCGCCTCCATCGGATCCACCTGCGTGGCCGCGCGCGCCGGGAGATAGCAGGCCAGCAACCCGACGCCCAGCAGCAGCAACGGCAATAAGGTGAAGCTCAAGGGGTCATGGGTGGAGACCTGTTCGAGACTGCTGCGCAGCGTTTGCACGACGAAAAACGCGCCCACCAATCCGATCACCAAGCCGGAGCCGATCAAACGCAAGGCGTCGCGGGTAACGAGCGAGAGGACATCTCGGGCCTGCGCGCCGAGCGCCATGCGGAGGCCGATCTCCTGTGTCCGCTGCCGAATCGAATACGACATGACCCCGTAAAGGCCGATCGAAGCGAGGAATAATGCGAGCACCGCAAATGCGGTGAAGAGGGTGCCGAAGAAGACGCGGTCCCAATAGGATTCTTTCACGACCTCCGTCATCAACCTCACTTTGTAGATGGGAATTTCCTTGTTCACCGAGAGGACCGCGTTTCGGGCCAGATTGGCGAAACTGGAAGGAGCGCCCTCCGTCCGCAGCACGGCTGACATAAAATTCGCCGGCTCCTGACTTTCCGGGAAGTAAATCGTGGGCCGCGATTTCTTCCGCGTGAGCCGGTCGTAAACCACGTCCCCAACCACGCCGACGATCTGGACCATTTTTACTGGCTCGCCTGGCGGGGTTAATTTCGAAAACCGCCGGCCGATCGGATCCTGACCCGGGAACAGTGTTTGCGCGGCGCGCTGGTCAATCAGGCCAACGAGCGGTTTGGATGCGTCGTCGGCGGCGGTGAGGTCGCGGCCGCGGACGAGCGGGATGTGGAACGTGCGGAGGTAACCCGGGGTGATTGTCTGCATGCTCGCGACGCGCGCGTCTTGCAGTGCCTTCGGGGGTGGTTCGCCCTCGAGCGTGAACGCGCCCATGCCGGTGCCCGACGCCGGAAGCCCAGAAATCGCCGCCGCCGATGTCACGCCGGGAATCGCGGCTAACTGCGGAATGAGACGATCAAAGAACTGCGCGGCAACTTTCGGATCCTTATATTGAGCGGGAGGAAGTCCGACCCGGAACGTCAAAACATTCTTCGCGTCGATCCCGATCTCGGCTCGCTGCAATTTGAGGAAGCTGCGCATCATCAAACCGGCGCCGATCAGAAGAATCAACGCTGCCGCGACTTCGCCGACGACGAGCAAGTCGCGCACCCGCTGACCGCGCGCCCCACCGCCTGAGGTTCGGCCTCCTTCTTTGAGCACTTCGGAGAGATTCGGCCGTGAGATTCGCAACGCCGGCAGCAACCCGAAGAACACGCTCGAAAGCAGACCGGTCGCGAGTGCGAAAAAGAAGACACGGAAATCCAGATCGAAATGGAGCCAGAAAGGCAACGGCACCGGAATCATCGAGAGCATGAGATCGACTCCCCAGACGGCGAAGAGGAGTCCCCCCGCGCTGCCCACAAAACCGAGAAGGGCGCTTTCGATCAGCAGTTGCCTAACAACACGGCCGCGATTTGCGCCGAGCGCCACGCGAATCCCAAATTCCTTGGCTCGTGTCGCGCCACGCGCCAGAAGCAGATTGGCGACATTCGTGCAGGCAATGAGATGCACGAAAAGCACGGCGCCCATCAAGAGAAGGGTGAGTCCCCTTGCATCCTTCGTGTAAGCTTCGCGCAGCGGAGTCGCACGAAAGACACTGCCTTTGTAAACATCCGGGTGTCGCTGTTCTTCGAGCGCGGCAAAATGCGCGAGTTCGGCGTTTGCTTGCGCGAGAGTCACGCCTCTCTTCAATCGCCCGACGGGCTCCAGATCAAATGACCCGCGCGCGGTCTCTTTGTTCGTTTTGCGCAAAGGCATCCAAAGGTCGGCGACCTCCGGGAAGCGCCAGGCTTTGGGCATGACGCCAATGACCGTGGCGAGAAGCCCGTTGATCTGAATGGTTTTCCCTACGATCCCCGGGTTAGCGCCATAACGCTGCTGCCAAAGGTCGTAGCCTAGCAAGACCACCGGCGGCGCGTCGGGTTCGTTTTCGTCGAGCCGAAACGTGCGGCCCAGAATCGGCTTCACTCCCAACATATCAAACATGTCCGCCTGAATCGCCGCGCCCAGATAGCGATCGGGCTTTTCCGTGCCCGAGATGATCATGGTCGTGTCCTCGAACGCGCCGATCCCCTCGATCGTGGTCAGTTCTTTCCGGGCATCGACGAGGCTCGGATAATCGAACCCCAAGTCATGCTCCTCGCCCACGTTGCGCAGATGATGTTCAAGGGAAACTATGTTCTCCTGTTCCGCCATCAGCGGCAGCGGTTTGATCAAGAGCGCGTTGACCGCGGAAAAAATGGTGGTGGCGACACCGATACCGAGCGCCAGGGTCAGGATCGCTGTCGTAGCGAAAGCCGGCGCTTTGAGAAGCGTGCGAACCGCGTAGCGCAGATCTCGAATCATCGGCGATAAGCAAACGAGCTCATCGGCTTGCGGGACAAAGACTGATCGCAGGCCGAAAACGGTTCAGGGCTCTGCGCAAGCGCGGCGGTCGCAAGGAGCAGGATCAGGATGACAATCGCGGCCCGCAGCGATCCCTGTTCCATTTCCTGCGCCGGCATACGACCGTTCCGATTTACTATGCGGCGATGCGGTTGTCCTCGACGACCCGACCATCAAACAGATGAATGGTCCGATCGGCATGCTGCGCAAAACGCGCGTCGTGCGTCACCATGCAGATGGTGGCGCCGCCCGCGTGCAGTTCTTTTAACAAATCCATGACCGCTTCGCCGTTCCGCGAATCGAGATTCCCAGTCGGCTCGTCAGCCAGCAAAATCGCCGGTTTCCCTGCGAGTGCTCGCGCCACCGCAACGCGCTGTTGTTGGCCGCCAGAGAGCTGACTCGGCAGATGTTTCGCGCGATGTCCCATCCCCACGCGCTCGAGCGCTTCGCCCACGAACTGTTTCCGTTCGCTCGCGGCCATTCCGCGATAGGTGAGCGGCAGTTCCACGTTCTCGAAAACCGTCAGGTCGCCGATCAGGTTGAAGCTTTGGAAAATGAATCCGATCTCACGGTTCCGGATGCGAGCGCGTTCCGGAAAGGAAAGGTTCGCTACCTCCGTGCCCTTGAGGGAATAACTTCCGTCCGAGGGAGTATCCAACAAACCGAGGATGGACAGCAACGTCGATTTCCCGCAGCCCGAGGGGCCGGCGATCGAAACGTATTCGCCCGTCCGAATATCGAGATGAATTCCCGAAAGCGCATGGGTTTCAACTTCGTCGGTCAGAAAGACTTTGGTGACGCCGTCGAGTTTGATCAGGGTCTGAACGCCACTGCTGCTGGGCGGCCGAGTCAATTGTTCTGGTGATGTTTGCGTAGAGGCCATGTGGTTGAGTTGGTGGATGTCTTGGTGTCGGTTGGAAGAAATCGGTCGCGTCGAGTCGTCTCAGTTGAGCCGGATGCGTTCGTGCGCGTCCCAGGCGCTCGTGTCGGAAAGAATCACTTGATCGCCGGGCTGAAGGCCGCCCAGAATTTCGATCGTGTTGACAGAGCTGCGGCCTAGTTTGACCGGAGTTCGCACCGCATCAGAGCTGCCTTGCACGAGCTTGAAGATACCGACGGTGTTGTTCTCCTGGCCAAAGGCAGGGCGGCCCACGTAGATCACGTTATCGAGCCGCTCCAATTCGATCGTGCCGTCCACGCTCAAATCGGGCCGCGCGCCTTTCGGCAGTTCGCTGTCGAGCGTAACATCCACGGTCACTGTTCCCTGCTCGACTGCCGGATCGACGCGGACGACGTGGCCGTTGACGACGCCGTTACGCGTGTCGATCGAGGCGACCTGATTGATTTGGATATCCTTCGCCTGGGTCTCCGCGATTTTGACCTCTGCCTTTAACTTTGTTGGATCAGCCACACGCGCGAGATTCGTTCCCGGAATGACGCGTTGACCCACCTGCACCGGCAGCTGTTGCAGAACGCCCGACATTCCAGCGCGAACGTGCAGCGCTTCGACCTGATTGAGCTTGAGCTGCGCGAGCGCGCGGACCTGGTCCACCGCTGCTTGCTTCGAAGCGAGTTGCGGTTCGATCGAGTCGCGCGCAAATGCGAAGCGCTTCTGCTCGATGGCGTCGCGGTTCGATAAGTCCTCCGCCTTTACGACCGACGTCTTATAGGTTAGTTCGGCGACCAGTCCGTTCTTCTTCAGATTCTCGTTCGTCTCCTTCTCCATCCGGGCCTGCTGAAATTCTGAGTGGACTTTCGCGGCGCCGGACTCCTGTTCGAGAAGCTCTCGCTGAAGCGTGGCGCGCAGGGTCGTCAGTTCCGCTTCCGCCGCTTTCGCCTGCAGTTCGGCGTCGCGCGCCGCTTGTTCGAGTTCCGGGCTGGTCAGCTCAAGTAACACGGTCTCGAGTTCCACGTGCGCGCCCGGCCGGACGACAATTTTTTCCACGCGGCCTTCCGTGTTGGTGGCGATCCAGCGAATATCTTCCGGCACCAGAGTGCCCAGCCCGCGCACCTGCCGCAGCATCGGCCCGCGCTTGACTGTATCGATCCAGACGGTCGAGCGATCGACACTGGGCACGGCCGGCTTCAGATGCGACAAGCCAATCGTTGCGACGATGAGAACGAAGAGCGCCGCCGTCCCCATCATGATCCGCCGTTTCCGTTTTTGACGGGCGACGTTCGGGCGTGGAATATCCATCGTCGAGGTGCTCGGCGTGAAACCGCTCGGTCGCACGATAGTGTCCTCTTCCTTTGGTTCCAAGCCGTGTCGCATCGCTTGCACTTCCGCCGAATTACAGTGCGCGGACCAGATCCATCAGACCGATCGCCGCGTGCACGAGCGGCAGAGCCACTGTCAGGACGATAAGAATGAAGGCGCCCGCCTCGATCGCATACTCGCCGCGCGCTTCGTTCTCGAAATAATCCTGGCTGATGGCGCGGAAGGGCGTGCGCGAAACGGAGCCGCGCCCGGCGCACGAACTACCGAGCTCAGAAAGATCGGCAGCGTGATAGCTGTAGTCGATTTTCCGAAGCGATGAGCGCCGGTCCGAGATCGTCGCAAATGCATCCGCGCGCGTGCTGCTCAGCTGGTTTTCGTTGGTTGGTTTCATATTCGTATTTCCTTTGAGATGCAGGTCGCACCCATTTTGGATTCAAAAGCTTGTGCGTGACGCTGGTCCCTATTGCAAACGGCGTGCCATGCCTGATAAATTATTCACAAGTTGCTGAAGGATAGTATCTTATGAATAATATACCTCCACGCATCCAAGACGGAAACAGCCGGGACTGGGATTATGCGGTCCCACATGCGGGACGGTTTCTCCGGTCGTTCGGGAGACCGCGATGACGGCAGTCGCGTTCTAGACCGGGATTCGAAGGAGCGCTTCGCAGCCCGGCCGCCCGATGCGGTTCGCCAAAGTCAGCGACCCACCGTGTGCCTCGGCGATCTGGCGGCTCAACGCGAGCCCGATTCCTGAGCCACCGGGCTTGGTCGTGAAAAACGGGACGAACAGATTCGTCGGATTCATTATTCCCTGCCCTTCGTCCTGCACAAAAATTTCAATACATTCCGCGAGTTGGCGCCAACCGGCTTCCACGCCGCCGCCGGTTTCGAGCGAAGCGTCAACGGCGTTCTGCAGAATGTTGATCAAGAGCTGCTCGAGCTGAGCAGCGTCCGCGGAGACGATGATTTCCGGCCCGGCTACAACTCGGACGTCGAGTCGCCTCTCGAGACTGGCCACACGACGGACGAGCTCGCCCAGATCGACATTTTCCTTCTGCGGCGGAGGCAGGCGGGCGAGCCGCGCGTAGGCCTGCATGAACCGGCTGAGCGAATCCGCACGCGTCGCGATCACGTTCAATCCGCTGCGGGCATCGTCCCGCCAGTCGAGCGGCGGCGGGTCGCGCTTGATCAACGTCTCGAGGCTTCCGGCGATCGATTTAATCGGCGCCAGCGAATTATTCATTTCGTGTCCAAGCACACGCACGAGCCGCTGCCAGGCATTTCTTTCTTCCTCGCGCAAAGTGCGACTCAGATCCGTCAGGACGATCAGCTCGTGCGGCAAGCCGCGTTCGCGAAAAGAGCTGCGGCGCACACCCCATCGTCCGGAGCCGCCGGGAAAGCTCAGCGTCAAAGGCGCGTCTTCGTCTGCCTCGCAGCAGACTTCCAGATTAAGCTCACTGGCTTTACGACCGAGCAGTTTATCGATCGGCTGCGCCAGCAAATTTTCTCCCGCGCGATTGACCAGGCGGAGACGCCGCTCGGGATCGAAGGTGAAGACCGCCACGTCGATCTCCGCCATGATCGTGCGCAGGAGCGCCGTCGCTTCGAATGCACCCAGTCGTTGCGTGCGCAGGGTTTCGCCGAGGGCGTTGATCTCCAGCAGCACCTCGCCGAGCGCATCATCCCGCCGCGCACCACGCGCACGGATCGAGTAATCGCCTTCGCGTAGAGCAGCGAGCAGATTCGACATCGTCTGGAGCGGCCGGATCACATTCTCGCGCGCACTCAGGATGAACCCGAGCGCGCAGCCCGCGATAAAGAGCGTCAGGGTCCACTGCACTTTGACGGTGTAATCACCAAACCAAAGCAGGAGCATCGCGACGATGATCGCCGGTCCCGCGGCGGCCATGGTCAGTGCCGTCAACCGCCCTTCGTGCGAGAAGCGATAGCGCGCCTTCGGGCGTCCCTTCATCGAACCACGCTCACCTTCCCGTGGCGTCCGGCTTACAAGCCATAGTGCTGCAGGCGGCGATAGAAAGCGCTCCGGCTCAAGCCGAGCGCTTCCGCGGCACGCCGCGCGTTTCCGTCAAATCTCGAGAGAGCCTTCTTGATCAGGAATGCCTCCACTTCCTCCAGACTCAGTTCTTCCAGGCGCGGCGCATCCTCGCGCGCGCTCGTTAGGCCAAGATCGGTTCCTTTCACCTGCGGGCCCTGCGCCATGAGCACGGCGCGCTCCACGATGTGATCGAGTTCGCGCACATTTCCGGGGAAATGGTGTTGCATCAGCAAATGGCGCGCCGGCTCATCGAAACCCGCCAGTTCTTTCCGATATCGCTTCGCGTGTTGCCGCAGAAAATTATTCGTAAGAGGCATGATGTCTTCGCGGCGTTCCCGCAGTGGAGGGAGCGGAATCTCGATTGTGTTCAACCGAAAAAGCAGATCCTGACGAAACCGCCCAGCCGCCACTTCCTCATGCGGATTGGCGTTGGTGGCGGACACAATGCGCACATTCGAGTGCAGCGTTTTGGATGAGCCGACACGCTCGAATTCTCCGGTCTCGATCATGCGCAGGAGCTTGGCCTGCTGATTGAGCGGCACATTCGCGATCTCGTCCATGAAGAGCGTGCTTTCATCCGCCAGCTCGAATCTCCCGGCACGGTCGGTCTTCGCGTCGGTGAACGCGCCTTTCACGTGCCCGAAAAGTTCGCTCTCGAAAATTCCCTCCGATAATCCGCCCATGTTCACCGTGATCATGCTGTGCGAAGAGCGCGGTGAGAGAGCGTGCAGCGCTTGCGCGACCAAACCCTTGCCCGTGCCGTTTTCGCCCGTGATCAAGACGTTCGCGTCGGACGGAGCCACGCGAGAGATCAGTTCCAGCACCGGTCGCATGCGCGGAGATTCCGCGATCAGTTTGGGCGCGTTCCCGCGGAGCAACTGGTTCGCCGCTTCCAGACGGCGCCCCTTGCGTAAAGCGCCGGCCAACTCAATTTGCGTACGGACGATCGCCAGGAGCCGCTCATTATCCCACGGCTTGGGAATGAAATCGCGCGCTCCGCGTTTCATCGCGTCGACCGCGAGATCGATCGTCGCCCACGCCGTCATGACGACGATCGGCAAGGTGTTGTCGATCGCCTGAATGCGGGGGATCACCTCCAGCCCCTCCTGTCCGGATGTGGTGTCCCGCGTGTAATTCAGATCCATGAGCAGCAGCGCGTAGTCACGTTTCTCGAGGGCCTGAAACGCTCCTGCCAGTGACGTGACGGCGTCGGTCTGATGCCCTTCGCCCTTCAGCAGGATACGAAGCGCTTCGAGAACATCCGTTTGATCATCGGCGATGAGGATGCGGCTCACGCGGTAACTCTCAACCGCGTTTCCTGGGCGGTGTCAATTCCCACCGCAAGGTCGGCAAGCGTAAACTGCAACGCTGCATCGGACGGTTCAGGTCATTTGATAGGCGTTCGCGAAAGCGACAGTGCACAGCGCGAGAAGCGCGCTTGAGAGCGCCAGCAGCGGCTCATAAGTCCATCTTGCGCGGTCTGCGAGCGATGCCAGGACGACGTAGAACGGAAAGATCACGCTCAGGTATCTGGGCACCCCTCCAGGGTTGACCACGAAAGATCGAAGAGAATCGAAGCGGCCGCATAGCTCCAGTAGGCCGGATGCACTCGACGCACTATCCCGAGGACGAGCAGAAGAATCCCGGCGATCAAAAACGCGCGGTAGAGAACGAGGTGGGAGGGCGAGAAGTTCGTCGGGTTGAAGACGGTCTGCCACGGAGTGGAGAGCGCTTGTTTCCAACCGGCGTGATGAGCTGCCATCGCAGGAACAAATCTCCTCGGGCGAAAAAGCAGTAGGTCATATGACCGAGGAGGCCGAGCGGGATCAGCGCAAAGAGCAGCAACTGCACGCGGAAGAAAAATCGGATTGGATTGATCGCGACGCGCGCCTGCATCGTCCACTCCACCGCCAGAGGCACCAGAATCAATAGCCCCGGCGGCCGGGTGGCGGAGAGAAACAAGCCACAGAGACAACTCAGAAGCCATCGACGCTGCCGCGCCGCCAGAATGGCGCCGAGCGAGAGCAGGAGGAAGGTTGACTCGGTGTAGGCGCAGGAAAAAAGAAGCTGACGGGATTGAACATCAAAAACATGAGCGCACGTCGGCGAGTGGTCTCTTTGTAGTCCAGCCATAAGAGGCGATCGAAGACGACTGCGGCGACCAGCAGACAGCAGTTCGAGACAACAAGACTGGCGACCTGATAGTCGCGGATGAAAAAGGCGACGATCCGGATCAAGACCGGATAGAAGGGGAAGAACGCGGGCGCCAACGGCACGCTCGGCGACCCATATCCGTGCTGCGCGACCATCCGATACCAGACTCCATCCCACTGCGTCAAAAGATCGAGGAGCGTGCCGCCGTGCTCCATCTGCCCTGAAATTTGCACGAATGGGCCCCGCGCCATGATCTGACGCGAGGTAAGCATGACCAGGATAATTGTGAGACGTGAAGCGACGAAGGTTAGGCAGGGCCAGCGCACTTCCTGCCACGCGGAACGCAAGCGACGAGCCGAGAAAACGCTTCCCATTTTGACCACCGCGGTCAGACCCAAAGCGTGCGATCGAAGGTCCGATACTGAATGGCTTCGCTGACGTGTTCTGCTGTGATGGCTTCGGCCCCACCGAGATCCGCGATCGTGCGCGAGACCTTCAGGATTCGATCGTAAGCGCGGGCGCTGAGATTCAGCTCGGTCATGGCGATCCGGATCAGCTCCTGCGAATCGGAATCCAGTTTACAGTGTTGCTTGATTTGCCGCGAACTCATGCGCGCGTTGCAGGTGGTTTTGCGATCACGATCGAAACGCGCCTGCTGGATCGCGCGCGCTGCCATGACGCGATCGCGAATCGCGGCGGAGTTTTCCTCCGGGCGATCACTGGAAATGTCGCGGTATTCCACGGACGGCACTTCAAGATGGAGATCGATGCGATCGAGCAATGGCCCGGAGATCCGCTGCCGGTAACGCTGCACCTGCACCGGACCACAACGGCACTCGCGCTTCAGATCGCCGAAGTAGCCGCACGGGCAAGGGTTCATCGCCGCCACGAGCATGAACTCTGAGGGAAAAGTGACGCTGCCGGCAGCGCGCGAGATCGTTACCTTCCCATCTTCCACCGGCTGGCGCATCACTTCAAGAGTCGAGCGCTTGAACTCCGGCAACTCATCGAGAAAAAGAACCCCGTTATGGGCGAGACTCACTTCCCCGGGCGCGGGCGTGGCCGAACCGCCGAGCAGACCGACATCCGAAATCGTGTGATGCGGCGAACGGAACGGACGCGTCGCGACAAACGAGTTCTCGCCGTCGAGCAAACCAGCGATGCTGTGAATTTTCGTCGTTTCGATCGCTTCTTCGAGTGCCATCGGCGGAATGATCGTCGCGATACGTTTCGCGACCATCGACTTCCCGGAACCAGGCGGGCCGACCATGAGCAGATTGTGCCCGCCCGCCACCGCTACTTCGATCGCGCGCTTGATGTGAGCCTGGCCCTTCACGTCGCTGAAATCGACGTCGTAGGTTTGATGATTGGCGAAAAATTGCGTCATGTCTCCGCGCGTGGGCTCCAGCTGCGATTCGCCCCGAATGAATTCGAATGTCTGTCGTAAATTCTGCACGCCGTAGACGTCGATGCCTGTGACCATGGCGGCTTCACGCGCATTCGCTTCCGGGACGAAAAGCGCGCGCTTGCCACGCCTGCGCGCTTCCACGGCAACTGGCAACACGCCTTTGACGGGTCGCACCGCTCCGTTCAGCGCCAGCTCGCCGACGAAGCTGAAATTCTCCAGGGTCGAGCCGTCGAGTTCTTCGCTAACCGCGATCATTCCGAGCGCGATCGGGAGATCAAAACTCGGGCCTTCTTTTTTTATGTCAGCGGGAGCGAGATTAATCGTGGTGCGGCCGCGCGGCCAAAAGTAACCGCTGTTGCTGATCGCGGTGGTGACGCGATCGCGGCTTTCTTTCACCGCCGTATCGGGCAGGCCGACCACGACGATCACAGGACTGCCGCCCGCCGCGTTGACCTCAATCTCCACTTCGTAAGCGTCGATTCCATAAACTGCCGCGGAGTAGATTTTCGCCAACACGAGTCGGCAGAGTGGCAGACAAACTGGAGACGGGGAAGGTGCAAATCGTCCCCCAATTTCGCGGCGGTTTTAGACGATTCGAAAACGATCTAAGCGGCAAAGGTTCGACGCGTAGCGGTTTGCGCAACCGCGAAGCAAGGTCGCGTGACTGCGGTCCCACGATGGAATCATCGTCCCCCGCAGACGATGAGGTCTATCGTTTCAGTTTCGCCGCCGGCTTTTTGGCCGCCTTGGAGATGGCATGGCCGTTCCTTTTGCTGTTCCCCGGCGCCGCAAGCTCCTCATCGTCATGGATGAACTGCTCGGTTTTCTTGTGCGCTTCGTCGTCGGTGAACTGGAACGGCGGCGATTTCATGAAGTAACTCGAGGGCCCGATCAAGGCGCCGCCGATTTTGCGTTCGAGCGCCAGCTTCGCGCAGCGGATCGCATCAATCACGACACCGGCGGAATTTGGAGAATCCCAGACCTCTAGTTTCACTTCGCAATTGAGCGGCACGTTTCCAAAGGCGGTGCCTTCCATGCGGATGTAGCACCACTTCCGGTCATTGAGCCACGGCACGTAATCGCTCGGGCCGACGTGAACGTTTTCGGCCGCGAGGACGTGGCCAAGCTGGCTCGTGACGGCTTGCGTCTTCGAGATTTTTTTCGACTCCAGCCGGTCGCGCTCCAGCATGTTCAGAAAATCGGTATTGCCACCGAAATTCAGCTGATAAGTGCGATCCAGACGCACGCCGCGGTCGCGGAACAAATTGGTGAGCACGCGATGCGCGATCGTGGCGCCGACCTGGGATTTAATGTCGTCACCGACGATCGGCAGTCCGCGTTCCTCGAATCGGCGCTGCCAGTATTTTTGCGAAGCGATGAAGACTGGCACGCAATTCACGAACGCGCAGCCCGCCTCCAGGATCTGCTCGACGTACCACTTCGTCGCCATCTCGGATCCGACCGGCAGGTAGGAAACGACGACATCGGTGCGCGTCTTTTTCAAGATCCCGATGATGTCGTCGGTCGAAGCGGGCGATTTCTTGACCACTTTCTTGAGATACTTGCCGAGCCCGTCGTGCGTCATTCCGCGGTGCACCTTTACGCCGAGCTTCGGCACTTCGGCGAATTTGATCGTGTTATTCGGCTCAGCGAAAATCGCCTCACTCAAGTCGTTGCCCACCTTGGCCGCGTTGATGTCGAACGCGGCCGAGAACTCGATGTCGCGCACATGATAACCGCCAAGATCGACATGCATCAAACCGGGCACAAAATCATCCGGGTTCGCGTCCCGATAGAATTCAATGCCCTGGACGAGCGATGACGCGCAGTTGCCGACTCCGATAAGGCCGACGCGGATTTTGTCTTTCATGGTGTTGTTGCTTCTTCGCGTGTGGCTGCGCTTATTCGAGGGCCGACTGACGCAGTTCGTGGATGAGCGACTTCAACTCGGCGGCACCTACGCAGCGTATATTCGCCACCGCTCCTGAAGGGCTTACCGATCTCACGTGCCTCACTTTCGCGCATTGTGCTCGAATATCGACCACTTCGCTCGGTTTTTTTGCAGCGAGGATTGCCGGTGAAAAAACCGGGCACCGCGCGTAGACGGGATCCAAATTCAATGCGCATTTGGCGCAAATGACGTTAAAAGCGTCGCGCAAGGACGCTGGAAATTGAACGGAGCGTCGTGTTACAACCTTTCGTAGCCAAACCGTTCTAAATGTTGATGTTAGATAGGAATTAAAAAAGGTAGTTAAAACCTTTGAACAAAACCCATCCAAGCGCTGTCATTAATTCGAATATTTAACCTTGTTAAATAGTTTCTAGAATGCTAAAACGCGAAACCAAGGAGCGGCCGGAGAACGTATCATCTGGCAGCTCGTGGGCTCGTCTACTTTCCCCACTTCATGAAGAGTTATATGGCCGCCGAAGATAGCGATACCGGAATAAAGATTTACCTGCGCGAAATTGGGCAAATCCCGCTTCTCACCCCGGATCAGGAAATCGAGCTAGCTGCGAAGATCAAAAAGGGCGATCGCGAGGCGCGCGCTTTGATGATCCGCTCCAACCTTCGCCTGGTCGTCAAGATCGCGCACGATTATGCGAATCTCGGTCTTCCGCTGCTCGACCTGATTTCGGAAGGTAATATTGGGTTAATGAAAGCCGTCGAGCGCTTCGACCCGGCCAAGGGCGGCAAACTCAGCACCTACGCTGCGTGGTGGATCAAGCAGTCGATCAAACGCGCGCTCGCTAATCAGTCGAAGACGATCCGGCTGCCGGTCCATCTGGTGGACAAAATCTCCAAGATGCGCCGCGTTTCCCTGCAGATGAGCGAGGAGCTGGGGCGCGAGCCTACGGATGATGAACTCGGAGACGAAATCGGAATTGCCGCCGGCAAGGTTTCGCAGTTGAAAACTGTTTCGATTCGTCCGGCCTCGTTGGACGCTCCGATCAGCGACGACGATTCCACCGAATTTGGGGAAATCGTCGGCGATGAAGAGGCGCAGACGCCATTCGAGCTGCTGCGGGACAAAAATTTGCGGAATGAGGTTGGTGGCTTGCTCGACGTTCTCGATGACCGCGAACGGAAAATCATATTCTCGCGTTTTGGTCTGGACGGCGGCAAACCGAAAACTCTCGAGGAAGTTGGCAAGAAGTTCGGCGTCACGCGCGAGCGTATCCGCCAGCTTCAGAACATCGCCTTATCGAAGCTGCGTCGCGCGCTCAGCAAAAAAGAGCGCCCCGTGGACGTGGAGTTACCGGTCGAAGCGTAGCTCTCAATCTCGTCACTTTACAAAACGCGCGGATCGAAACGTCCGCGCGTTTTTTGTTTCGCGGTGGTCACGGCACGGTCCGCAGCTGCACTGTGTCCACCAATGCGTCGCCGGCACGGACGTCGCTGATGATGACGAGATTGTCGCCTGATGCCGTCAGGTTGTGGTCGCGCAAATACTTCTCCGCGGCATCGATTGTTTCGTTGGGATCGTCCGTGAAAGCGAGCCGAATGGGATGAGTGCCCCATGAGAGGACGAGTTGGCGTCGCACTTCTTCTGTCGCCGCGAAGGCAAAAATCGGCGCGCGCGCCGGACGGAGATTCGAAACGTGGCGGGCCATGGTGCCGTGACGCGTGAAAACGATAATTTTCGCTCTCGGCAGCGAATTCGCGAGCACAACGGCGGACGCTACCGTCTTCTGACGATTGTCCTCGAGCACGGCGTCGGTCGCGTAGCCCGCACCTCCACTTCGCTCTATGCGGCGCGCGACGCGGTCGAAAACTTCGACGCATTTCACCGGATAACGGCCAACCGTGGTTTCGCCGCTCAACATGATCGCGTCTGCCTGCTCGAAGACAGCGTTGGCTACGTCAGTGATTTCAGCCCGCGTCGGCACTGGATTCTCGATCATCGATTCGAGCATGTGCGTCGCGACCACGACTGGTTTCCCGTAGCGCAGGCAGAGCTTTACGATGCGACGCTGAATGATGGGGAGCTCTTCCATCGGGCACT
>JACCXL010000044.1 GCA_013697015.1 Chthoniobacterales bacterium
AGTTTCCATTCCGCGCCAACGGGCGCGCCCTCGCGGCGGAAGATGTCGAAGGATTCGTGAAATTCGTGGCCGACGCAAAAACCGACCGGATCATCGGCGCGCATATCATGTCGCACGCAGCTTCCGATCTTATCGCTGAATGCGTCGCGGTCATGGAATTCGGTGGCAGCGCGGAAGACCTCGGCCGGACCGTCCACGCGCACCCCACCTTAAGCGAAGCAGTGAAGGAAGCGGCTCTTTCCGTGAACAAATCCGCGCTCCACATCGGCAATCGTTAGGAAGCCATGTTCGAGCTGGACGGACTCGATCACGTCGCGCTAACCGTGGGCGATGTTGAACGAGCGGCGGCGTGGTATGTCGAGGTCTTGGGCTTCGAGCGCCGCTTCCCCGGGATGTGGGATGGTGTTCCGACTTTTGTCGGATTGGGCCTGACAGCGATCGCGCTTTTTCCAGCGAAGGATAACGAGTCAAACCCGCGGCCCGGCGCGATGATCGAGCATGTCGCCCTGCGCGCCAGCCGGCAAAACTTCGCCGTAGCCCAAGCGCGGCTGCAGTCGCATTCGAATTCCAGGATCACGAAATTTCACATTCGATCTACTTTCAGGATCCCGACGGCAACCAGCTCGAGATTACCACCTACGAAGTGTAGCTCGCTGGCCAGAGTCCGGCTTGCACGTAAGTTCCGGAGCCGTGGAAAGCACCTTCGCTATTCTCTTACGCAAACGCAAGCTGAGCGACACAAGTCTGATCGTGTCCTGGTGCACCGACTCGTTAGGTTGTATCCAGACCGTGGCGAAAGGGGCGCGGCGCGCGAAGAGCGTTTTTGCGGGCAAGCTTGATCTCTTCTTCGAAGCGGAAATCCAGATCGCGCGCAGCCGGAAATCAAATCTGCACACGCTTACCGAGGTGGTCTTGCACAATCCTTTTGCCGGTATTCGCCAGGATCATCTGCGTGCGCAAACGGCGGCTTACTTTGTGCAACTGATCGAGCTCTGCACGGAGCGGGAACACCATGAACCTGAGCTTTTCAGTTTGCTCCAGCGCGCTTTCGGTTATCTCAGCGAGAATAACCCGAATGTCCGGGCCGTCGCGCACTTCGAAGCCGAGCTGGCCCGGATCGCCGGTGTCCACGATGTAAAGACCTCGGGAACAGAACCGGCTTTTGCACTCGCCAGTCTTTTTGGAAAGCTACCGGTAGCACGTGGACCGTTGTTGAAAGCGCTTACCGACCGCGCCGAAGCCAAATGACGCCCTATCAGCCTCGCTCCATCACCTTCCTGGAACTCTGGCAGACTGGATCATGGCAGATAAAAGTGTACGGCATCGCGTTCTCGCGGCCTGAGCCGCGCGCGGAGCTGATCGTTGCGGCACGGAAGATTGTGGAGCTGCAGCTCGCTTCCATTCCCCCCGGGCACTACGGAATTGGTTTTCTCGGCATTCACGACGGAAGAACCGAGAATTTTGTCTTCTTCGACTACTGGGCGCGCGAAAATGAGCTGCAGCACAGCGTTTGGAAGTCACAACTCGAATCGCCCTCGGACTTGAAGCAGTCGGATCCCGCCGCCGCCATCGCTTGCGTCTGGGACATGCGAATTCAATCGTTCGAGCGCGATGCCTGGATCAAGCATGTGCTGCGTAACCCGAACACGGATGATTTTCGAGAATATTTGCAGGCGCGTTTAAACGAAGTCAGTTGAATTCGGCAGGGGCGAGCCGCTGGCTCGCCCTGTAGCCCCGTCTCTGAGAGATGCTCCCGGGGATTCACGGCTCCCAGAGCCGTGGCTACACGCTAGCTTCCAAAAAGCGGCTTGTGCTTGTGCTTAGCGCGTCCGTCATCGGCTTTCACTTTGAGGAGCTTTCCGCCATCGGTGACTGTGACTTTGCTCATCTTGCTGTCGGTATCCTTCACCACTGCGCGATAGATAACGACACCATTTTTCGTCTCCTTCTCGACCTCCACAACCTTACCTCCGGAGGCGTTACTCTGAATGGTAGCTTGCACCGCAGCGGGCACATCCTTCCAGCTCACTTTTTCTCCCTTATTCTTCTTCCTGTGTTCTTTCCCTAACGCTGGCGCGGCGAGCAGCGTGATCAGCGCGAGCATGACCAAAGTTTTCCTGGTTCGGTTCATAATATTCTGTTCGTAACTCCGTATCGTCGTCGCTCTTGATTCAAACGAACACTTAAACGCGCGCATCATCGCGAGCAATCTGTTCTGATGCCGCTTTTTAGCTTTTTACGTGTACGCCAAAAAAGCGCGCCGCTAATTGCTCGGCACGCCTCTTCGCTGTCGCCGCGTCTCTGCGAGACGCGCCGGGGAGTCACGGCTACATCCCTCAGATCACCATCACGCTTCGGTCATCTCTCCAGTCGCTCGTGCCGGCTGCGTCGATCTGGCCTTAAGGCAACTCATGGGATCCCACCGAAACCGTTGACGGCGACTAGACCGTTCTGATAAACGAGAGCTCAGCCAATCGCAGAGTGCGGCGAGTAATATGCCCCCGACACATTCCATCGAAGAACTAAAGGCAAACCTGAGAGGCGGAGTAATAGAGCCGCACGATCACGGTTATGATGATGCCCGCAAAGTCTACAATGGAATGATCCATAAGAAACCGCTGCTGATCGTGCGCTGCGCGGATGTGGCGGATGTGATCTACTCGGTAGACTTTGCGAGAGAAAGTAATCTGCTGCTCGCTATCCGCAGCGGAGGACATAACGCGGGCGGCTTGGGAATTTGCGATGACGGCCTGGTGATCGATCTCGCGCCGATTAAATACACGCGGGTTGACCCCGCAGAGCGCACAATCACCGCAGGCGCTGGCTGCACGTGGGGCGACGTCGATCATGCCACGCATGCTTTCGGGCTTGCCACTCCGAGCGGCATTCTTTCTACCACTGGTGTTGGTGGACTAACTTTGGGCGGAGGAATCGGGCATCTCACACGCAAGTGCGGGCTGACCATCGACAACCTTCTCTCAGCCGATCTCGTCCTGGCAGATGGAAAATTTGTTAGGGCATGCGCTGAAGAAAATACGGATTTGTTCTGGGCGATCCGTGGCGGTGGCGGAAACTTCGGCGTCGTAACTTCCTTTACCTTCAGGCTGCATCCTATTGATACGGTCTATGGTGGCCCGATGCTCTACGAGCTAGGTGAAACAGCCGATGTGATGAAATGGTACCGCGACTTGATTATTGAAGCTCCCGATGATTTGAGTGGCTTCTTTGCTTTTCTTACGGTGCCGCCCGCGTCCCCTTTCCCCGAGCATCTGCATATGAAAAAGATGTGTGGCATCGTGTGGGCATATACCGGAGCGAAAGCTGAGGAAATATTTAAGCCTATTCGCGCTTTCAAGAAGGCGGCACTGGATTTCGTCGGCCCGCTTCCGCAGCCCGCACTGCAAAGTATGTTCGACACCATTTATCCACCGGGCTTGCAGTGGTACTGGCGGGCCGATTTTGTGAATGAGCTTAGCGATGAAGCCATCGCGCAACATGTTTGTTTTGGCACCGCTCTTCCCTCGATGCATTCGACCATGCATCTTTATCCGATCAACGGCGCCGCGTCACGGATAGGCAAACACGATACCGCATGGAACTACCG
>JACCXL010000056.1 GCA_013697015.1 Chthoniobacterales bacterium
TGAAGGCGGCTTCCTCCGGACCAAGGCGCGTTCTCGAGTGGCGTCCCTCCCGACGCGCATAGTTCTCTCGCGAGCCCAAACGCTCTTGCGTCGCTTTGACCGCGGGCGTGAAAGCAAGGTCGCCGAAATTGGCCGGATGCTGAGGCATGAAAGTTACTCGATCGCGCGAAATGTGAATTACCGGGCTCGGGACAAAGCAGGATGCGGCGGAAGCTCACGCGGCACGACCATGCAGAAAAGCTTGTCCGTTCCGCGTAGAAACATGAGCGGCGACGGCGCTCCGATCTCAGAAGCAACCAGGTGCTTGTGCAGATCGTCGATCGTCGCGATCGGCTGGCCTTTGAATCCGACAAGCGTGTCACCCTTCTGCAAACCGGCAATCGCCGCGGGACTGCCTGGCTCCACTTCCATCACGAGCACGCCGCGGTCGTTAGGCAGTTTGTGGAAACGCAGCACGCGCGGATGCAGCGGCACGTTCTGCCCGGCGACGCCGATGGAGCTGCGGCGGATGCGGCCCTCCTTGATCAGCCATCCGGCGACGAAATGTGCCGTGTTACTCGCGATCGCGAAGCAGATGCCTTGCGCTGGCAGAATGACGGCCGTGTTCACGCCAATCACTTCGCCCACGCTGTTCAAGAGCGGGCCGCCGGAGTTTCCGGGATTCAGCGCCGCATCGGTCTGAACGATTTCATCCATTAAACGGCCCGATTCCGAACGCATCGAGCGGCCGAGCGCGCTCACGATTCCAGCGGTGACGGTTTGCTGAAATCCGTAGGGCGAACCGACCGCGACCGCGATTTGGCCGACGCGAATCGAAGACGAATCCGCAAGCCGCGCATGCTGCAGATCCGACGCGTCGATGCGGACGACGCCGAGATCGGTGTCGGGATCGGTGCCGATGAGCCGCCCCGGATAGACGCGCGCATCATGCAAGGTCACTTCCAACTCGCGCGCACCATGCACGACATGACTGTTCGTGAGAATGAATCCGTCGCGCGCGATCAGGAAGCCGGAGCTACCGCCGGCGCGGCCCTCATGGCTTACGACGCGAATGTTGACGACACTCGGTGCCACACGATTCACCACCGCGGCGATCGTTTTCGAGTACGCATCGAGCAGTTGATCGTCGCCGAAGGGTGGCGCGACGAAGGCCGGCGGCGCATCGCCATCAAACAGTGTGCGTGCCATCCGCGGGATCGTCGATGGAAACGCCTTCACCACGGCAGCGTTTCTCCCCTGTGCATATAAGCGCCATTCGGTCCGTCCTCGCCGATCGTTGCCAGCGCCACGCTCGTCTTCGCGCCGTCCACGATCTCCATCGTCGCGCCTTCGCCGCCCAAATCTGTTTTTACCCAGCCGGGATGTGCCGCGTTCACTTTGATCTTTGAATCCTTCAACTCGTAGGCGAGGTGAACGGTGTAAGCGTTGACCGCAGTCTTCGAGACGTCGTAGACCGGCAGCTTCGAATCGTAGACGGGTGACCCAGGCGTCGCGTGCAGTGTAATCGAGCCGAGAATGCTCGACAGATTGACGATGCGACCGGCCTCGCTCTTTCGCAGCAGTGGCAGGAATGCGCGGGTCGTTTCGACCAGTCCAAATAAATTTGTCTCGAAGGTCGTCCGCCAAATATCGAGCGACTGCTCGCTCATCTTCATCTCCTGTTCGTCCAGCATCACCCCAGCGTTATTGACAAGAATATCGAGCCGGCCGAACTCGCCGTCGATCTTTTCGGCGGCTCGGTGGATGCTCTCCGGACGGCTCACGTCGAGTTCAATCGCGCGGGCCTCGAGCTGATCCGCGCGCAGCTGCGCCGCGGCGGCTTCGCCCTTCTTCAGATCGCGCGCGCCGATCAGGACGGTGATCTTTTGTTGCGCGAGCTGACGTGCTGTTTCCAGGCCGATCCCTTTGTTTGCACCGGTGATCAATGCGATCTTCTGCGTGTTCATAGATAAAGTTATATCGTATATGTAATTAAAACAATTACAGTTTACTCTCTTGGTCAACCAACAATTCACTTTCGCAGTTCACATCATGACCGCACTCGCCTTTTCCGAGGGCCTGATGGACTCGCGAACCCTCGCTGCGAGCGTCAACACCAATCCCGTCGTCATCCGGCGTCTGGTCCGGGGATTGCGCCAGGCGAAGCTGGTGGAAACCTATGCGGGCAAACATGGCGGCGCCCAGTTGCGGAGGAAGCCGCGGGAAATCTCGCTGCTCGATATTTACGACGCTGTCCAGCGACGGCCAGTGATAGCAATTAACGAACGCAAGGCGTGGAAGCATTGCGCGGTAAGCTGTCACATGAAAGGCATCATGAGCTCCGTCGCGGACGGCGCCGAGCAGGCGGTGCGGGCGCACCTTCGCGGAATCACTCTCAAACAACTGCTCCGCCAAATCTGCTAACGACGACGGGCGTTTGATCCGCCGCGACTTCTGATTTTTCGTTCCGGGGCGAGTGCGCGCAGGGCCGCAACCTGCTCAACGGGGCGGTGCGTGCGAATTTCGAAAATAGGTCACGCAATAGAAGATCGTCCCGGTGAAACCAAGAAACGCGGCGACCATAAAGTTCACCTCCGGCCCGAATTTCCAGAGCGCGGCCCCAAGAATCGCGCCGGTGGCGACGATCAGGTCGCGGATCATGTAGTAGCAGCCAATCATCCGGCCACGGAGCTCGACGGGGCAGTAACCGATGATCTGTGCTTTGCGCGCCGGCTCGCCGAACTCTTTGAACCCGCGAACGACGAAAGCGAGGATGAGCAGCGGAAACGTCGTCGCCACGAGCAACGAAATCGGGAACAAGGTAAAGAAAACGAAGGTCGCGATAATGAATGGCTCGCGCTTGTATTTGTCCGCGAAGTACGACGCCGGGATTGTGCAGGCCATGGCGGTCATCATTTCGATCGCGGTGAGCAAACCGACTCCCTTCGCGTTCACACGCACGAAGTCCATAGAGTAAATTACGACCCACGCGAAGGGTAGCCGCTCGCAAAAACGAATAAGAATGTCGCTGAGCAGGAGCCGCCGCAGGCCGGGGCTCATGCTCTTTGCGATGCTCCAAAAATTGTCGAGCGTGGGCGTGAGCACGCGCGGCGTTTCGCGGATGCGCAACTGGACAGCGAGGGCGACGGAACCGAGCCCGCACGACACCAGCAGTCCCAGACGGACCCCGGGAATGAGCCCGAAGTGATCGATCAGCATTCCGCCCAGCAGCGGTCCGACGATGATCGGCAGGCGCTTTACGAACGACTGCACCGCAATACCCATCGCGTGCCGGTCGGCCGCGAGCGAAGCACCGACCAACGAGAAAGTGGCGGGCAACGAAAAGCAGGTCCAGGCAAGGAACAAAAACATGCCCCCGATCACCGCGGACCAATGCGGGACCAGCGCCACGAGGGCGTAACCGGCAATCGAGAGTAATGTGAATCCGACGAGCGCCCGACGATGCCCCCATCGATCGACGAAAATCCCTCCAGGATAAGCGTAGATCGCCCCGAGCGCGGTGCGGAGCGCATCGAACGCGCCGATGATTAAGACGCCCGCGCCCAGCGCCTGCAGATACTTTGGCAGGAAGCGCATCCAGAGTTCTTCCCCGGTGGTGATGAGGGCGATCGTGGCCAGCAACAAAACGAGGTTGCGCTGCAAACCAAAAACGTCCGCGAAACGCATGAGGCGATTGATTTTGCGCTGCTGCACTTTCGTCAGCTTGGCTCAGTCGCGCTCGACTGCCCAGATCAAGCGGGGCCGAACCCTGCAAAGCGCGCGTTGACTCGGTGTGGCAGCACCGGTTCAGTCTCGATCTCATGGATGAGCCGAAGACGCCGACTCGCGCCGAGATTCCGGAAACGGACAAGTGGGACCTGACAAAGCTTTTCGCTGACACCGGCAAGTGGGAGGAGGACGTAGCCTGGATCGAGCGAAACTATCCGCGCATCACAGAGTGGAAAGGCAGGCTCGCGGAGTCGGCCGATACGCTGGCCGAGGTGCTCGAGTTCGACAAGGAGCTCGATCTGAAGGTCGAGCGCGTTTCTCACTTCGCTTCCCTCCAACTCGCCCAGGATAGCGCCCATCCCGATTACCTGGCACGCATGGGTAAACTGCAAAATCTGCTCACGCAAATCAGCGAAGCGGCGGCTTTTTTAGCACCCGAGATCCAGGCGATTCCGGAGACCTTGTTTGCGCAGTTCCTCCACGATCCGGCGCTCGCGAGCTGGGGCATCACTCTGAAGAAAATCCGGCGACTGAAGGCGCACGTCTTGTCCGAGCGCGAAGAGCGTTTGCTCGCGCTGGGGAGCGCGTCGCTCGATGGCTACGACGATACATTTTCGCAGCTCACAAACGTGGACATGAAGTTCGGCGTGCTCGTCGATTCGGCCGGCCAGGAACGCGCTTTGACGCAAAGCTCTTTCAGTTCCTTTCTCGTGAAGCGCGATCACGAAATGCGCAAACGCGCTTTCCACCAGTTTTACGACGAATTTCAGGATCACCAGTTCACACTGGCGACCGCGCTCTCATATTCCGTGAAGGCGGATGTCTTCCGGGCGCGAGCGCGCAACTATTCCTCCGCCGTGGAGGCGTCTCTCTTCGCAGACGATATCCCAACCGCGGTTTACGACGGCCTCATCTCCGCTGTTCGCGGCAATTTCGCGCCGCTCTTCCGATATTATGAAATACGCCGGCGCGCGCTCGGTCTGAACGAGCTGCATGCCTACGACACTTACGTTCCACTCGTCCCGGAAATCGAAACAAAGGTAAGCTTCGACGAAGCGATCGAAAAAGTGACCGCGTCACTGGCGCCGCTGGGCGAGGAATATGTGCGCACACTAAGCGAGGGGTTGCGCGGCCGCTGGTGCGATCGCTACGAGAATAAAGGGAAGCGGAGCGGTGCGTTCTCGAGCGGCAGCTACGGCGCGCCCCCTTTCATCCTGATGAACTACAAGAGCGACGTGTTCTCTGATGTTTACACGCTCGCGCACGAAGCCGGTCATTCGATGCACACCTGGTTCTCGCAAACCGCGCAGCCTTTCCAGGATTATGATTACCCGATTTTTCTGGCGGAAGTCGCGAGCACGTTCAACGAGGAGCTGCTCACGCATTTTCTGCTCGAGAACACGAGCGATCGGAAAATGCGCGCCTACATCATCAATCGCCAGATCGACGACATTCGCGGCACGCTCTTCCGGCAAACCATGTTCGCAGAGTTTGAGAAGGTCATTCACGGCATCGAAGAACGCGGCGAGGCGCTCACACTCGATGTTTTCAAAACGGAATACCGGCGCCTGCTGCAAACCTACTTTGGCGATCAGGTCGTGCTCGATCCGCAGCTCGATCTCGAATGCCTCCGCATCCCGCATTTCTACAGCGCGTTCTATGTTTACAAATACGCGACCGGCATTTCCGCTGCCGTGGCGCTCTCGGAGCGGGTGCTGTCGAAAGAAGCGGGTGCGGTGGAAGCTTATCTCGGTTTTTTGAAATCGGGCGGCGCGAAGTTTCCACTCGAAACGCTGCAAGCGGCCGGGGTCGATATGAGATCGTCGGTCCCCATCGAAAGCACTTTGCGCCTCTTTGAGCGGCGCCTGACAGAGCTGGAAGCGCTCCTTCTTTAGCCACGCCAAGGGAGGCGCTTGCGCGTCGGTTGGACGCAATGGCAGAAAGGAAATCTCACGAAACCGGCTGCGAAAACATTTCTGGTCAGCGGGGACCCGCGACCGTTTCGGTCGGGTGGGCCCGCTTTTTGCTTAGATCAGATTCTGTGGAATTCCGAAGGCATTTCGACGCCGCCTGTGGATATGCCGAACTCGGCATGGAGCGGGAGTCGCTGTTCGAACTCGACGCGATCCATCCAGCGTTCCAAGCGCGCCCCCAGGTCCTGCAATTACGCCTGCATCATTATATGAAAAAGCGGCGCTGGGCGCCCGCCTTGCGCCTCAGCCAGCAGCTCTGTCGCGTCGCTCCGCATTGCAGCGCCGGCTTTCTCCACGCCGGATTTTGTTTGCATCAGCTCGGCCGCACCGCCGCCGCGCGTAAGCTCTTGATCGCCGGCCCGAAAGCATTGCTGAGCGAGCCGATTTACTTCTACAATATGGGCTGCTACGAAGCGCTGCTCGGAAACGTCCAGAATGCCAAGCTGCATCTGCAAACCAGTTTCAAGATGGATGCGAGCTTCCGGGCCCTGGCTAAAAAAGATCCTGACTTGAAGGCGCTGCAAGGCACAATTTAATCGCTCGTCATAGGCGGAACGAGCAGTGGCCGCTTCGGGCCGCGATGCTACGGTGCGGCGCGATGCGATGCGATCCCGGCCAATTGCAAGACCGGCTCGAGCCGCTCTTTCGCGATAATTTCAAGAGTTTCGGAGAGCTCGGAGCGGCCGTCTCGATCTGGCAACATGGCCAGCCCCTCCTCGATCTTCAGGGTGGATTTCGCGATGCTCAGCGTGAAATTCCTTGGACCGCGGACACTCTGGTTCTTTTCTGGTCGGCGACAAAGGGCCTCGGTGCGGCCTGTCTGCTGCATGTCTTGCAGCGCGAAAATATTACCCTGACGAGCCGAGTAGCTGAATTCTGGCCCTCTTTCGCGCAGGCCGGCAAAGGGGAAATCAGTCTTGCGCAGTTGTTGTCGCACCAGGCGGGCCTGCCGGCGCTCGATGCATCCGCGGACGTGCTCGATTACGGCGCGGTGATTTGTGCGCTCGAAAAACAAGCGCCCCTTTGGCCGCCCGGAACGGTCCACGGCTACCACGCTCGCACCTTCGGGTTTCTGCTCGACGAACTCGTTAGGCGCATCGCTGGAACGCCGATCAGCGACTATTGGCGCACAGTTTTTGGGGAGCCGCTCGCGCTGGATATCTGGATTGGGCTTCCGGCGTCGCTCAACGAACGCGTCGCCACCATCTATGCCGCGAAAGCCGGCAAACCTCCCGCGCCGGAGGCTTTTTATCGTGATCTCGCGACACCGGGAACCTTGCCACGCCGAGCTTTCACGTCACCGCACGGATTGCACGTGGTCAGCGCGATAAACAAGCCGGAGAATCGCGCCGCTTCCATCGTCTCGTTCGGTGGCATCGGCAGCGCCCGCGCGTTGGCGAAGTTTTACGCGATGTTGGCGAATGGCGGCGAATTGGAAGGCCGCCGGTTTTTCGAACCGCGGACCATGCAGTTGATGACGACGACGCTCGCGGCCGGCATTGATCGCGTCTTCGGAATTCCGACCGCTTTCTCCGCCGGTTTCATGAAAGATGCGCCGGAAGCCGGGCGCAATATTTTTGGTCCTTCACTCCTCGCCTTTGGTCATCCTGGCGCCGGCGGGAGCCATGCCTTCGCCGATCCCGAGAACAAGATCGCGTTCGCCTACGCGATGAACCAAATGGAGCAGTCGCTCTTGCCGAACGAGAAGTCGCTACGGCTGGTTCGAGAGATTTATAGGTAGCGTGAAAAGCCGCGTGCCTCCGTTTTAGCTGCTCCACCGTGCCCGTTCCGTCGGCGATTGTCCGCTCTGCATACGGCGCGCCTGG